>NZ_JALKFY010000608.1:0-88613 GCF_023242985.1 Frankia sp. Mgl5
TATTTGTCATTCGCTGCGCGCGGGGGGGGGGCCCCGGGGGGGGGGGCGGGGGCGCCGGGGGGGGGTGGTGGGGTGCGGGTCGGGGACGATCGGCTCGGGATCGCGCGACTCGAACGGTCCGAGCGGGCGATGCGGTCGGCGTTGCTGCGGCAGCTGCGGGAGCCGGCGCCCGCCTGCCCACCGGACCTCGCCGCGGCCGAGGCGTTCCGCCTGCGCCGGCTGGCCCGGGGGGCCAGGGAACTGGCGCTGAACGTGCTGCGGGTGACCGGCCCCCTCCCGCCCCGCCCGCCTGCGAGTCCCGTCCGGCGCGCCGTGGACGCGTTCCATCACGCGCGCCGGCTGGTGCGCGAGCGGGGAACCGCCGCGACCGATCTCGCCGCCGGCTACGCCAGCCCGCGGTCGGTGTGGTTCCGCAACAGCGTGCGCGGCTCCCTCGGCCTCACCACGGCGGTGATCATCGCCCAGGCCGCCGGGCTCCAGCACGGCTTCTGGGTCGTGCTGGGGACCTTGTCCGTCCTGCGCTCGAACGCCATGGCCACCGGTTCCGCCGCGGTACGCGCGCTCGCCGGTACCGGAGTCGGCATCGTCGTGGGTGGCCTTTTCGTGGTCGCCGTCGGCACCCACACCGCCGTCCTGTGGGCGGTTCTCCCGCTCGCCGTGCTGCTCGGGAGCTACTCCCGCCGCAGGTCGGGGTTCGTACTGGGCCAGGCGGGCTTCACGGTCGCCGTGCTCATGCTGTTCAACATCGTCGAACCCGCCGGCTGGCGGGTGGGCATAGTACGGATCCAGGACGTCATGATCGGGTTCGGGGTGAGCATCGTCATCGGTGCCCTGCTGTGGCCCCGCGGCGCGGTCGCCGTGATCCGGGCCCGCGCCGAATCCGCCTACCGAAGTGCGGTGACGTTCCTCGATCTCGTCGTCCCGCACGCGCCGGGTGCCCCCGAGCATCCGGCCGTGGCACCGGCCGCCCGCGAGGCGATCCGGGCCGGCCGCCTCCTCGACGACGCCGTACGCCAGTTCCTCGCCGAGCAGCCGCCGGGCCGCTTCGACGTCGACGCGCTGATGACGATCGTCGCCGGCGCGCTGCGTATCCGGCGGACGGCGCAGCTCCTGTGGAACGGGGACGTCCCCTGGCCGCCCGATCTGACGCCCGATCTCCTACGCGCGACCGGCGCCGGCCGCGCCGAGGGCAGCGGCTTCGCCGCCGCCCAGGGCATCCTCATCGAGGACATGCGGGACCTCTGTCGTTGGTACACCGCCTACGCCACGGCCCTCGGTGCCGCGCGGCGGCCACCCGAGCCCGAAGCCGGCTCCGGCCGGGCCGCTACAGCCGGGCTGATCATGATCCACAGGGCTGCCCGCGCGCACCGCGGCCCCGAGATCCTCGCCGGTGCCGCGCTGACCTCCCGGGCCGCCTACCTGGACATCCTGCGCGACCTGCAGCCCCGGCTGACGGCCGCCGCCACGGCGCTCGACCGGACGTCCGACGGCGGCCGGGACCGCCCGCGCAAGCCGGTCGATCAGGCGCCGGGGCCCCAGGGGTCGCGGCCGGCCCCGGAACGCTCACGAGCCTTCATCCGAGCCTCGTAGACGTGCCGCTGGCCGTCGGTGAGCAGGGCGCGCACTCGTTCCTCCGTGCTGACGAACGGCCGGTAGTACAGGTCGTCGTACTCCTCGACGATCTGGAACGTCCACCGTCCGTCCAGCACGTTGCGGCCGTGCAGCTCCCGCCGTACCTCGGCCGCCAGCCGCGGGTGCCCGGCCTCGCGCAGGGCGTCCAGCGCCTCGCCGAGAATGAGATCGGCGCGGCCGGAGAGCTGGTGGAAGGAGTACAGCGCGCCCCGAGCGCGCTCCACCCACTCGAGGGCCTCGCTGAGCTTGCCGGCCGCCGCAGAGGTCGCGTCGTCGACCTGCGGGACCGTCCGATCAGCCGTGGGCTCTGCGAACTCTGCGGGTGTGGCGGGCGTCGCGGAGGACGGGGGCGGCGGGGGTGCGGCGCGCGCTGTGGGCTTCTGGGCCGCCCACGAGGTGTGGCGATCGTGCCGCCCCGCGGTGTTCGGTGCATGGGCACTGGTCACAGTCCTGGCGTGCCCGGCCGGGCCGGACACAATCAAACCGATCTTGCTCGGACCACCTGAGGCGACCGGCACGATGGGCGTGGCGCGCGGCCGATGACGGAGGAGAACACGGTGGACCACGAAGACACTGATGGTCCGTGGTGGGTGCACTGCCGGTGCGGTGAGCTCAACGGCGAACATCCGACCGAAGCCGACGCCCGTGCGGCGGCGGATGGCCATTCGGCCTCGGACAGGCGATGCGGCGAGATCTCGATGAGCGCCTGCCGACCGGGCATCGGCTTCGTGCCGATGTTCCTGCTGGGCGACGACAGCTGCACCGACGCGACGACCGACCAGGAGGCCGACGGCCAGTGGCAGGTCACCTGCTCCTGCGGCGCGCTGGACAGCCTGCGCTTCCTCACCGCACAGGACGCCCAGGAGGCGATGGACGATCATCTCGACGCCGAGGACGACCGCGCCCGCGCGCTCTTCGAGCAACTCGCCGGGGACGGCTTCGAGGGCCGCCTCCGCCGCGGCTGACGAGCCGGGGTCAGAGGCCTTTCGTCTCCCGACCGAGACAGTCGGGTGATGTCCCGGACACCACGGCCGCGGGCTGTGAGATCCTGGTCAGGTACCCGGCGGGCACATGACAGTCGAACTCCGGCAAGCCGGACACAGCCTGGCAGAGTCTCCGCAGGTCAGGAGGGCTCGCCTAGTGGCCGATGGCGGCGGTCTTGAAAACCGCTAAGGGGAGTGATCCTCTTCGTGGGTTCGAATCCCACGCCCTCCGCTCTGTGATGTCTCAAGACATCGGCATAGCCCTGAACCCACGATCCTGGGTTCAGGGCTTCGTGGTTTTCGGGCCCGGCCATGCGGGATCTCCCGCAGGGCCGGGACCCCCGGGCGGGGGACGGACGGGCGGCGCATATGGGGTCGTGACGGCATCGGGGGGTGGCGGCAGACTCGGTGATGGCAAGCGGGTGACGGGGGTAGGGCGCTTTGGTCGGGGGGCCAACGTCCAATCACACCCGCGGCCTGGGCGCACGCCGGCACGGGGGCGGCGTGCGGTAGGTGGTGGGCACCAGTCCGGGGGGATCCGGTGCCCACCACCCATCCGAACGGACCGGTGAAGTGATCGTCCGGACTCACCCGATCAGGCCAGGTCCCCCCGGGAGGTGGACGCGCGCCGCAGGTGGGTCTGCGGCGCGATCGTGCGGTCCTTCGTGCGGGAGCCCAGGTAGCGGGCCTGCGTGGCCGCCTGGAAGGGCCAAAAGCGGGCCGTACGAACAAGAACTCTGAAGAGTCGACGCCCGGTTGCGTGACGCTTGTGCCGGTGTACGACAGGATGGCCCGGTGCCTCCCCGCCGCTCTACTGGTCGGCGCGCGATCCCGGCCCCGCTCGCGCCGAACACCGCCCCACGTGCCGTTTCGGTGACGTTGCCGATCCGTCCGGGCCCGTCCGCCCAGCAGGCACTGCCCATGCCGGTCGAGTCCTCCCGTCAGCCCGCGCGCCTGCGCGACTTCCCCACCGCGATGAGCTGTGGCGGCTGCGCCGAGCACTGGTCCGATCTTGAGGCAGCCCACTGCCGGGCGTGTCATCAGATCTGGCCGTCGGCGGTCGGGTTCGACGATCATCTCGTCGAGTGCCCGGCCGCGCCCGAGATCGCCCCGCGTAAGCCGAAGCGGATCCCGGACCAGCGTCGACGTCCAGCAGAGGGCGCGGAGGCCGGGCCTGACCTCCCCGCGGACGCTGCCCGCGACGAGTGGAACGTCGCCTGACACCGACCGGCTGAGGGGTCCCGCGGGGCAACCTGGCGCGGACGAGCCGGCCATCGGGCGCAACGGCCCGGTCGGTGGGTCCTCGAGCTGCTACGTTCCGGCGCGGGAGCGCGGTTGGGCGTTCCGCTAGGGCGTGCGCGGGGCGGGAGGACGGCATGACCGTGTGCGGGCTGCTGCGGCTGGACGGCGCGGATGTCCGTCGCTCGGCGCTGACCGGGATGCTCGCGGCTTCCTCGATCGGTCTGCCCGCCGCGCGTCGCGTGCACCTGGATGGTCCGTTCGGGGTGGTGACGGCCGCTGACAGCGCCGCCGGCCCGATGCCGTCCGTGCTTGTGGGGCCGTCCGGGCTGGTCATCGTGATCGCGGAGCATGCCGCGGACGGGTGGGTCGTCCCCGGCGTGGGATCGGTGACCGTGCTACGGCCGGGGAGATCATGGCGGCCGGTGCCGCTGCGCTCGCTGCGCGGGGGGAAACCGGACGGAGACGCCGTCCACCTCGGAAAACGGAGGGACCCAGGTGATCTGGGTGATGCCGGCGGGGCTGTTGACGATGAGCTCGGTGGTCTGGGATCGCGCGGGGAGCGGGACCGGGCGGCTGACGGAGATCACGGCACGGGAGTCGCGTCCGCGCTGATGCGCGCGTACCGGGCGGCTGGCCAGCGCGCGCTGGAGACGCTGGGGGAGCACCTGCTGGCGATCGTCTGGGAGCCGGGCCGCCGGCGGATGATCGTGAGCCGCGGTGGCCGGCGCGCGGAGGAGCTTGTGGTCTGGTCCGACGGGCGGTACTTCGCGTTCGGGATGGAGCGGGCTCAGGTCCTCGCGGCGCGGCCGTTCGGGCTCGCCCGGCCGCGCCGACTCGCGGCCGGGGAGACCCTTCCCGTCACCGTCGCGACCAGGATCCGGCGCCCGCCGTTCGTGGACCTCCCCGAGCCGCGGGGGAGCGAGGCCGACGTCCCGGCGACCTGACGACCTGGTCCGCTGCCGGCAGCGGCGGGGTGGGTGCGGTGCCTAGGCGGGTGCCCGGCCGGTGCCGGCAGCGCCGGCGAGCCCGGCGCGGACGAGCCCGGCGATCTTCCGCTCCGCGACGAAGGACAGGAAGGGGATCGTGCCCGCGAGCATGACCAGGACGGTCCGGCCGGCCGGGAGGCGGATCCGGCTCGCCAGATCGAGCGTCGCCGCCAGGTAGACCATGTAGAGCACGCCGTGGATCGGCCCGATGGCCGCCACGACGGACGGCTCGTCCGCCAGGTACTTCAGCGGCACTCCGACCACGACCAGCGCGATCAGGACGACGCCGACCACATAGGCGATGATCCGGTAGCGCAGGAGCGCGGACCTGACCGCGGCGGGCGCGGAACGCCCCCCACCGGGCGTTGCCGGCCGACCGGACGCCGGGGCGGCCGACCGTGACGTCACGGGGTCGGAGGATGCCGTCACCGGCGGTCTCCCTTGGTGTCGTTGTCGGAGCCAGCGGCGTCGCGTTCGTACAGCGACGCGAGATAGCGGTTGTAGGCGGCGAGCTCGCGGTCCTCGTCGGTCTCCATCTCGGCCAGCGGATCACCGGCCAGCGGATCACCAGCCGTCGGACGGCCGAGCCGGGCCGGCGCGGGCGTCACCGCCACGGTTCCGGCTTTCCCCTGGCGCGGTACGGCCACGAGTGAGCCTGGTCCGTTCAGGGGGTCGCCGCCCGTGGGAACGGGCGCCTCGGGCGCGATGCGCCCGGCCTTGCCCCACTGGGGTCCCGGATCGTCGGGGTCGCGTGGGCGGAGATCCTCGGAGATCATGCGATACCACCAGTAGACGACGAACGCGGCGAACACCGGCCATTCGACGCCGTAGAAGAGGTTCTGCATGCTGCCGTGATCGGATTCGCCCTTCGTCCACTGCCAGACGCCCATCCGGAGGAAGAACGCGATCAGGAGGAGCGCGAGCGCGTGACGGGCGAGCCACCACGGGGAGAGCAGGATCCTGCGCACGGGACCGACGCTACCCGCCGGGTTGGGCCGGCGGGTACAACAGACGATCCGGACGTGGCGGACGCCTCCTGCCGGGGCTGCTCCGACTGGTCCGACCGGGCGATTGACCCGGATCACACTGTGATCCAAGTCAAGGGTCACCGGGAGGTGCCTGACTGGGCCGGCCGGCGGGGGAGGGCGCCATGGGGAAGTGTGGTGGGAGGGCCTGACGGGCGGAAAGTAACCCTCCCACCGGACGGAGCTCTGGTACCCGCTCGGCGGAGGGCACTTCGTTTGCCGAGCGGCGTACCTGGTGTTTCGAGCTTCCGCGCTGTGTGCGGCCCGCCCGCCCGGCTGGGGGGGGTTAGCGGGGATCGGGCGGGCCGGAACGACCACCGCAACCTGGCGCGGAGTACGGCGGTGCGTTCATATGTCCAGTCGCTTCGGACCATGTGCCAGGTTGCCATCTTTCGCGATGTTTTTTTCTGTTGTCCGAGAAGAGTCCTTCGATAGGTCTCGGTGTTTGCCTGGTGTCTGCCGTGTTCTTTGGTTGGCCGCTGTGCGGTGTGGCTGAAGCGGTTCGGAACCCGTGCCGCGGCAGTCCTCAGTAGAGGACTGCCGCCGCGAGCGTGAGTAGCCCGACGCCCGAACCGGCCGCCACGGTGACGGCGATCGAGCCCTGACCGCGGGGAAGCCACACGGAGAGCACCCCGTCGGCGTCCCCCCGCTGCCGGGCACTTAGTGCCACGCTGCGCGACCAGGCGTTCCGACCATCGCCCACGGTGACGCGCACGCTGCCGTCCGGGGAGCCCAGATAGAGATCGAGGCGCCGCGCCTGGCCGGCCAGGGCCACGTCCAGCCGCACGGAGCCCTCGATGACCAGTCGGTCGTCGTCGCGGGAACCGGAGCTGACGGGCCGGCCGCCGTGCCAGGAGAAGCGGTTGGCGAATCCGCCCGAGCCGGAGCCGGGGCCGCGCTCGATCCGGGCGGTGCCGATCCCGGGCCGGGGGATGTCGGCCCGGGTCTGGACACCGTCCGCGCCGAACAAAACCCAGTCGAGGCACCCCGCCGTCGGCAGGCTCACCTCCTGGCCGTGGCTGAACGGCGCCGTGGACACGCTGACACCGCCCGAGCCCCCTGAACCGTCGGAGCCGCCGGAGTCACGCCGTGCGCCGTCGCGACCCGGGGGCGTGTCGGCTTCGCCGGCTCCGCGGTCCGCGGAGCCGTCCCGGCCGCCGGAGTGGCGCGAGTCGTCGCGGCGGGGAGCGGTGCCGTTGTCACCGCTGTCACCGCTGCCCGGCCGGGTGTCCCGCGGCGCCGATCCGCCCGTCCCCTGGTCAGATTGGGACGCCGGTCCGTCCGGCGCGCCGGACGGTGCCGCGCTCGTGCCCGCGCCCTGGGACGGAAGATCTTCGGGGCTCAGCACTGCCGGGTCCCCGTCGCCCGGCGCCGGACTCGGTGGCCCGGCGCTACTCGGAGTGGGGGTGACGCCGAGGCTGTCGGCCGGTGGCGCATTTCCGGCATCGGCGGAGGCTGCGCGGGGAATCCGGGTCGGCGCGGCCGTCACGGTGCCCGTGTCCGGCCGGGGGGTGAACAGGGTGCCGCTCAGCAGGACGACGCCGATCAGGGCGGTCGCGGCCGTGCCCACGACCGTGGGGATGAGCAGGCGTGGCCGCGTCCGGCGAGGGCGGCGCTGGCGCGCGGTCGCGCGCGGGCGTGCGGCTGCTCCCGCTGGCGGTGGGGTTTCTGCCGGTCCTGGTTCTACTGGTCCTGTCGACGGTGTTGGTCCTGTCGGCGGCGGTGCTCCTGCCGGGGACGTCGTCCCTGCCAGCGGCGCCGGGATCACCGGGCGATCGACCGGCCGGGCCGCGGGCGCCAGGTGCCGGGCTGCCGACGGGTCCATCGCGGCGATGCGGGCACGGATGCGTTCTGTGTCCGGATCGTGCTCCGTGAGCTCGCGGGCCAGTAGGGACCGCAGCGTGCTGGTGAAATCTTGGGAGGACGGCGGCGTGGCCGTGGCTGCTCCGGAGCCGTCGCTGACGGGCGCCGAGGCCGCCACCGAGCCGGTCTCAGCTCGATCGCCGGTGCCAGCCTGATCGCCCGCGGTGCCGTGACCGTCCACCCGGCGGCGGGAAGAGCTCGAGATGAAACGGTCCCTGATCATGGCATGTCCATTATGAGACCCGCGATCGTCGTGGGTACCACTCACCGCCGTACACAGTCATGGTGTGAGGTCTCCAGGATCCGAGGGCGTCTCGCCGGAGGAACGTGCTGGTGGGTCCTCCTTTGTGCGCTCCGGGGTCTTGGGAGTGTTCTCAGCCCTCGCTGCCGCGGAGCCGTCCGGGTGCCTCGCTGTCGCGCAGCCGGTTCAGTGCCGACCGGGCGACGCTCGCCGGATCCGTTCCGCCGGCCGCACGCCGGCGGCCGCGCGTGGCGCCGGCCCGGCGCGGTGCCTGTGGGGCCAGGGGGTGCGCGTCCGGTTTTCGGGCCGGGGTGCCGTCCGGCGGGTCGGAGCGGGTCAGTTCGGGCCTGGTGCCGAGTACCCGTTCGAGCTCGGCCACCGCCTTGGATGTCTGGCTCTTCACCGTTCCGACGGAGATTCCCAGCGTCCGGGCGGTGTCCGCCTCGGACAGGTCGAAGGCGTACCGCAGCACGACACACGCCCGCTTCCTGGCTGGAAGGGTCATCAGCGCGGCGCGCAGGTCCACGGCGGCGGGAACGTCAGCGTCGTCCGGAGCGTGCTCGGTGCGTTCGGCCAGCATGCCGAGGACGGTCATCCCCCGGCGTTCCCGGATCACCCGCCGCAGCCGGCTGGTGGCCAGATTCGCCACGATGCGCCGCACGTAGGCGAGTGGGCTGTCCGCGCTGCTGACCCGCTCCCACTTGGACCAGGCGGCCGTGAGCGCCTCGGCGGTGAGGTCGTCAGCCGCGTCGTGGTCGCCGGTGAGCAGGTAGGCGAAACGCGACAGCTCGCGGTGGTGGCGCTCGAAGAACTCCCGGAACTCGACCGGCGCGTTCGGGGGCGTGCCCGTGCCGCCGGCAGACTCCGGCCCAGCCGTCTCGCCTGGAACAGGCTCGGGGTCCTCCAGGTCGGACCACCCCGCCTCGTCCCGAGCCGTGTGCCAGCCCGGGAGCCGATCGTCGGAGCCGGTGAGCCCGTCGTCGGAGCCCTGGCGCTGGGGCGGGGCGCCGCTGGCGGTCGCATCGGTGCTCACGCCCGCGGCCAGGGAGTCCGGGTACCAGTGCGGTCCGCGTCCACGGTGCGCCCCCGCGCTCTGGTCCGGTCGTGGCGGACGCGCCCGGCCGGTGGGCAGGCGTGGCACATGGACGCCGACGTCCGCGGCGCTGTCCACACTCACCAGGCACACTCCCACGGCTGGTCTTGGCGATACTCGTGTGTCCACGGGTGTCTCCGCCGCGGCCGCGGGAGATCCTTGTTAACGGGTACGACATCGCCGCTCGACCGGACGGTACTCCGTGCCGGAAGTATCGCGAAAGGGGTACATCCCGACGAAATCGCCTTCTGGCCGGATTCGTTTCCTGGCTGGGCGCGTGACCTGGCGGTACCCGTTCCAGGCTCGGGCGGTGGTGTCTCGTGCCGGGCTGGTGCCGTCCCTACTGGGTTCACGCGCCTGGGGCTGTCGGAGGCGGGGCTGTCGGGCCAGGGCCGTCGCGGCCGGGGGTTTCGCGGCGGGGGCTTCGTGGCCGTCGGCGCTGAACGGCGATGTTTCCCGCGGACGGGGTGCGGGGTAGGCGATGTCTATGTCTGCGCTGACTGCTCGGGTGCCGTCTGCCCTGGAGCTGACCGCTCGAGTGCCGCCTGCCCTGGAGTCGCCCGGCCCGGCGCGCGCGCCGGGCGCCACCCCGCGGCGGCCCGACCCGCCCCCGCTCGACCCGGACGCCCCGATACCGGACGATCCCGGGCCGTTGCTCCCCGACACCCCCGACCTTCCGCCCGCGCCGCACGAGCCGTCCCCTTTCACCCCGCCGGCCCCCGAGCGGCCGGAACCGGAGCCGGAACCCGTCTGAGCTCGCGCCGGCGCACCCGGCCCGCGCCGTACAGTGAGGTCCGTGCATGCGGTGACGGTGAGCGCTCCCGGTGGACCCGACGTCATGAGCTGGTCGGAGGTGCCCGACCTCCCGCCGCCCGGCAACGGTGAGGTCACCGTCGACATCGTGGCGACGGCCGTCAACCGGGCGGATCTGCTGCAGCGGCAGGGCTTCTATCCCCCGCCCCGCGGCGCGACCGAGATCATCGGGATGGAGTGCTCCGGCCGGGTGGCCGCGCTGGGCCCCGGGGTCGACGGTTTCGCCCTGGGCGACGAGGTGTGCGCGCTGCTGGTGGGCGGGGGATACGCGACCCAGGTCAATGTCCCGGCGGCCCAGCTGCTGCCGGTTCCCTCCGGGGTCGACCTCATCCATGCCGCGGGCCTGCCCGAGGTCGCGTGCACCGTGCACTCCACGGTCTTCGAGCGCGCGGCCCTGGCGGACGGCGAGGTCTTTCTCGTCCACGGCGGCGCGTCCGGCATCGGTACCTTCGCGATCCAGGCTGTGCGGGCGCTGCGCCCGTCCGCGGTGGTCGCCACGACGGCGGGCAGCGCGGAGAAGCTCGTCCGCTGCCGCGAGCTCGGCGCGCACATCACGGTCGCCTACCGGGACGAGGATTTCGTCGCCCGGGTGCGGGCGGAGACCGGCGGCCACGGCGCCGACGTCATTCTCGACAACATGGGCGCGTCGTACCTGGAGCGCAACGTGGACCTGCTGGCGACCGAGGGCCGCCTCGTCGTGATCGGACTGCAGGGCGGCACCAAGGGCACCCTGAACCTGGGAGCCCTGCTCCCCAAGCGGGCCAGCGTGCACGCGCTCTCGCTGCGCGCCCGTCCGGACGCGCAGAAGGCCCGGATCGTCGCGGGCGTGCGCGAGGAGTTCTGGCCGGAGGTCGCCGCCGGGCGGATCCGGCCAGTGATCGACCGTGTCCTGCCGATAACCGAGGTCGCCACGGCCCACCGGGTGCTGGAGGAGTCCGGGCATGTGGGCAAGGTCGTCATGACGGTGGGCGGCTGAGCCGGCGGTTCGGCCGCCGGGGTGAACTGCCGTGACCGAACGAGATGTTCGCCGTGCCACCGGATGGATTCGTCCGACCAGGAGGGCAGGATGGTGGGCATGACAGACCAACCGGAACCCCGTGTCGTCGTCGTCGGCCCGGACGGCGCCCTGCAGGAGGCCCCCGGCGCGGTAGGCGTCCCGCTCACGCCCTCCGCGGGGCACAGCGGGCGGGCCGGCGCTGATGGGCCGGGCGAGGGCAAGAACCCCTTCGCCGGCATGGTGTCCCAGCCGGACAAGGTCATGCGGATCGGTACCATGATCAAGCAGCTGCTCGAGGAGGTGCGGGCCGCACCGCTCGACGACGCCAGCCGCGTCCGGCTCCGGCAGATCCACCAGAGCTCGATCACCGAGCTCTCGGACGGGCTCGCCCCGGAGCTACGCGCGGAGCTCGACCGCCTGTCGCTGCCGTTCGACGAGGACGCGACCCCCTCCGACGGAGAGCTGCGGATCGCCCAGGCGCAGCTCGTCGGCTGGCTCGAGGGGCTCTTCCACGGGTTGCAGACCGCGCTGTTCGCCCAGCAGATGGCGGCGCGGGCGCAGCTCGAGGAGATGCGTCGCCGGGCTCTGCCCAGCGGGCAGCAGCAGGGCGACAACGAGCCGTTCGGCGGCGCCTACCTCTGACGCCGGTGACGCCGGCACCCGCCTGGTGCCGGCGTCGGGCGGGTCAGCTCGCCGGGCTCACCGAGCTCATGTTGAAGTCCGGAATCCGCAGCGCGGGCATTCTGGCCAGCGTGAACCAGTCGGCCCACTCCCGCGGCATCGTCCGCGTGCTGGCACCGATCTCGGCGATGCGGCCCAGCAGGTCCACCGGCGACTCGTTGAACCGGAAGTTGTTGACCGCCCCGACGACCTCACCGTTTTCGATGAGAAAGACGCCGTCCCGGGTGAGGCCGGTGAGTAGCAGGACCTGCGGGTCGACCTCCCGGATGTACCACAGGCAGGTCAGGAGCAGACCGCGCCGCGTCGAGGTGATCATCTCGTCCAGGGTGGCGGTGCCGCCGCCGTCGAGGAGCAGGTTGTCGACGAAGGGGGTCACGGCGATGCCCTGACCGGCGAGGCCGGCCGCGCCGGCGCTGATGCCGTTGCCGGAGCTGTTGCTGGTGCCGTTCGGCGCGGGGGCCGGGGCGGCCAGGCTCGCGGCGCGTGCCGACGAGCGGGTCTGGACAAGCGCGTTGAGACGACCGTCCCGGATCCAGTCGGTCGGTCCCAGCGGCAGCCCGTTGTCGAAGACACTCGAGGTCGCCGAGGACGCACCGGCCGTCACGAACGGCGCGGTCGTCAGGCCCGCCGCGCCGGGGTCGCTCCACAGGCGCAGGCCAGCGGGGCCGAGCGCCTCGCCCACGCGCGTCCCGCCGCCGGCGCGGCTGAACACCGTGCGTCCCTCGGCGGCGTCCCGCCCGGCCGCCGACCAGTACAGGTAGACCATGAGGTCGGCGACGGCGGAGGGGGGGAGAAGCGTCTCGTACCGGCCGGCCGGCAGCTCCACCGACCGGTCGCACCAGCGCAGCCGGGCCCGCAGACGCGCGTCGGTCGCGGCGACGTCCACATCGGTGAAGTCCTGGGTGGACTGCCCGTGCCACACGGAGCCACCGGGGGCGGCGCTCTTCGCGTTCCACTCCACCGAGCCGGTGGGCTGGCTGTGCCGCAGCCGCAGGCCGGTCGACGTCCCGAGCCAGGTCGTGGTGTGGTCGTGCTCGGCGAAACCGAACAGGCGCCGGCCCTCCGCCCGCGCCGCGCCGAACGCCTCGGCCAGGTCGCCGGCGAAGGAGGCGAACACGTCGCTGCTGGTCCGCTCGGCCGGGTCGGTGAAGGATTGGCCGCCGACCGCCGCCGCCGCCGCGGGCACGACCAGGTCGCTGTAGTCCTCGGCGTCGTCTGATTCGCGTGCGGCCGCCTCGGAGGCGCGGACCAGCGCCTCCAGGCCCGCCAGGTCGGCCCCGCCGCCCGGCCCGTCCACCGTGGAGGTGGAGCGCACCCCGAACGAGCGCCCGATCACGCTGATGATGGTCACGGAGCGGTCACGCGCGGCACCGTTCGTGGTGAGCGTGTTGTTCGCCCAGCGCAGGTTCACCGTGCTCGACTCGCTGGCGATCACGATCGCGCCGTCCGCGCGGGACAGCTCCAGCGCCCGTTCGACGATCTCGTGCGAAGCACGGATCGCCTGTGTCGTGCCCGTCACCGGGAGCCCCTCGCTCATCGGCCGCCCTCGCGGCGCGTGTTCAGGATGTTGACGTCGCGGAACAGCGCCGACGGGCAGCCGTGGCTGACCGCCGCGACCTGGCCGGGCTGGCCCTTGCCGCAGTTGAACGCCCCGCCCAGCACGTAGGTCTCGGGGCCGCCGACGGCGTCCAGCGAGCCCCAGAAGTCCGTGGTGGTCGCCTGGTAGGCGACGTCGCGCAGCTGGCCGACGATCCGGCCCTTGCGGATCTCGTAGAACCGCTGCCCGGTGAACTGGAAGTTGTAGCGCTGCATGTCGATCGACCAGCTCCGGTCGCCGACCACGTAGATCCCCCGGTCGACCCGGCCGATCAGGTCCTCCGTGGACGGCCCGCCGGGCGCGGGGAGCAGCGAGACGTTCGCCATCCGCTGGATCGGTACATGCCCGGGGGAGTCCGCGAAGGCGCAGCCGTTGGAGCGGTCCACGCCGAGCGCGGACGCGTTCTGCGCCGCCATCCGCCGGTCGAGCTGGTAGCCGACCAGGACACCGTCGCGGACGATGTCCCAGCGGCGGGTCTGCACGCCCTCGTCGTCGTAGCCGATGCTGGCCAGGCCGTGCGGTGCCGTCCGGTCGCCGGTCACGGTCATCGCCGGTGATCCGTAGCGCAGCGACCCGAGCTTGTCGAGCGTGGCGAAGGACGTCCCGGCGTAGGCGGCCTCGTAGCCGAGAGCCCGGTCGAGCTCGGTGGCGTGCCCGACCGACTCGTGGATCGTCAGCCACAGGTTCGACGGGTCGATCACCAGGTCGTAGCGTCCTGGTTCCACCGACGACGCCTTCGCCTTCTCGGCCAGCAGCGAGGGGATGAGCTCGATCTCGGACTCCCAGTCCCAGCAGCCGGCCGCCGGGCCGCCGACCATCCACTCCCAGCCGCGGCCGGCCGGAGGCGCGATGGTGCGCATGGACTCGAAGCCACCCGCCGGGTCGACCCGGGTCGCCTCGAGCTGGCAGAGCACGCGGACCCGCTGCTGGGTGGTGTCCGTCCCGGCGGTGTCGGCGTAGAACTTGTTCTCCATGACGGCGGCGAACCGTCCGTCGACGTGATCGACGTCCTCGGCGGAGTACAGCGACCGGCACAGCCCGCCGATCCGCTCGACCTGGTCGCGCGGATCGACCGAGAACGGGTCCGTGGCGTAGCTGGAGACCCAGGTCGCGCCGGCGTGGACGGGCTCGTCGGCCAGCTCGACCGGCTCGGAGTTCAGCGGCCGCGCCACCTTCGCCATGGCGACGGCCTCCCGGGCGACCCGCACGGCCTCATCCACGGTCAGATCCACACCGGCGGCGAAGCCCCAGGTCCCGTCGTGGACGACGCGGACGGCGAAGCCCGCGGTGACACCGTCCGAACGGCTCTCCAGGCCGGCGTCGCGGAACGACAGCGACGACTCCTTGAGACGTTCGATCCGGATGTCGGCGTGGGCGGCACCCAGGTCTCGGGCGGCCTGGAGCGCGGCGTCGGTGAGAGCCGCGGTGGGCAGCGCGCGGAACTCCTCGTCGATCTCGTGCGGCGGCAGGGCCGGCTCGGCCGAATCCCGGGGAACGGAGGTCGCCATGCTCCTATCCTGGCCTCCCCGCCCGCCGGTCGCGCCATCGCATGCGACTGGCGCCCGGGGATCGCGTCGCCGGGGTGCTGGAGCCAGCGCCGGAGCCGTGACGGAGCCACGGAGACCCACGCACGTGGGTCTCCGGGTCGGCCTCCCCCCGAGCTGAGGCCGACCCGGAGACGCGCGGGCGCCCGACGACCTCGTCGGCGCGGTTCACACGGGTGTTCACTGCTGCTGCGGACGGCTACCAGACGGGGCACATCGGTCAGCGGTGGACGAGCCCCTCCCAGACTCCGTGATCAGAGATCGCCGGGAGGGTCGGACCGGTTGGCCCCGTCAGCCGCCTGGCCGGGTGGGACGGGGCCGTCGGCCTGGCTGAGCGGGGCGGGGCTGTCAGCCGGATTGGGCCGGGTCGGCGGGGCGGCCGAATCCGGCGGCGTGGAATGGGTGTGGGGAGCAGCCTGGCCCGGTCCCAGACGGGACCGGCCAGGCCCGGCCGGATGCTCGCCCGGCCGCCGTCGCCCGCGGAACGCCGTGTTCTCCGCCTCACCCGGCGTCGACCGGACGGGGTGGCGGGGCGGGATCCGAATCCGGTGTCTCGGCGGCACCGCCGGGCGCTCACCGGTGGGTGCGTCGGTCTGCTCGGTCCCCAAAGCCTGCGCGGTCCGTGCCGGACCGATCGGCTCCGCGGATGTCTCGGCGTCACCCGGCAGGCTCGGTCCGATCCGTGTCCCGATGACGGCATCCCAGCGACGTTCGACCTCACGGACGGCCTCGACCAGTTGCTCCATCCGGGCGGCCGACATCTTGCCGTCGAAAAGATCCAACGTCGTGGTCAGCGCACTGACGAAGTATCGGGCGTCCGGCGCGAGAAGGTCGACGCGGGCCGGTCTGCCGGGGCGGGGCATCATGGCGTTCAGGTACAGGCCGGCCAGGCGGTCAATGCGGGCCTGGAGGTTCTCGAGGAACGGGTTGTCCAGGGGCTTCCACACGTCGCCGGGTGGTCGCGCCGAGGTATGTGCCTCTCCCGTCGCCGCCGGTTCGCGTGGCTCGGCTCGGCCGGTCGTTCCTGGGCCGGCCGCTCCGTTCCCGGTTCCCTCCGGTGCTCCGACGGAGTGGGCACTGTTGTCGGACGGCCATGCGTCATGGCCGTCCGTGTCGGGCGCCGCCGATTTCCACGACGTCGACGAGCCGGGACCGTGCGCTGGCCGGGGCCCCACGGACAGATCCGGGTAGACGACCTCGTCGCCGTTTTCGTCCAGGTGGTCGTACGTGTACCAACTGTCGGATCTCCGGGACCACAGTGCCCACACCACGGTGCCCAGAACAATGAGGACCACACCCAGCGCGGTCAGCGCGAAGGCACCCCAGTGGGTCCCGCTCCCCGAGATGTCTGCCGGGTCCGTGCCCTGGGTGGTGGCGGGTGCCGGAGGAGGCGTCGCGGGGTCGCTGTCGTGCGTACCGCCGAACAGCCAGCTCAGAATCGCCGCCGCGCCCGTGAGAAGCAGGGTGGGAATCGCCAGCAGGCCGGCGAGCCGGAACCTGCCGAGGCAGGCAGCGACGACGGTCAGGGCTACACCGATGGCGACGAGCGTCCCGACCGGGACGTCCGCGCCCGGAGGTGTGGAGAGGACAGCGTTCATGCCCGGCCTCCGTGCGTGACGCCGATCGCGGCCGGAGCGCGGCGCACGGCCAGGTGGAAAGCCGGGACGGGGCTCCGGAGAACGGTGGGCACCGGCGCACAGGATTCGAGGGGAATAAGTGGCGAGAGCCATGATCTCGTAGGGGACCGTGGTCCGATGGATGGCCTCGCCCCCGAGCCAGACATCCGATGCACCTCCTGGGGTGCGGTAGAGCTGTGACCGCCCCGGTGCATCTCCAGGGCTCTGTACGGATGGTGTCCGACTCGCGATCGAATCTCAAGGCCTCGTCCGCGAATAATTCGACCAACTCTGCGAATGTCGTCTAAAGTCGAGTTTCGATTACAAGCTGCTATCGGCCGATCGCTTGCTGCTTCTGTCCGCGTTGACCTGTTCTGCGAATTAAGTCAACTAGGTCCTTTTTGGATATCTGAATTTCGGGATCCTGGATCACGTTCGTGGTCTACTCGACCTACATTGACCCCGCCGTCAGGGGAGCGGGCCTGCCGCGTGCGCCATGCGGGTCTTTTGGAAATTACCGCCGGCGGCCATGGGGCATGTACAGAGAGGTCGAGCGGATGCTCCTGACTCCCATCACTTCTCTGTGTAACGGAGGTGCGTGCCCCGCGGTATACGTCACCGATCTCGGATCGGTCGCCGTCCAGGGCATGGTATCCACCTCGCCGGCCACGTCCGCCTCCGTCGAGCAGGCCGTGGAGATACCGGCCTCTGTCTACTGGAGCGCGGTGCGGGCGCTGGAGCCCCGCGTCGAGCCGGTCCCTCGTCCGCTGGACCGATACGACCAGGGGTGCGCCGGCGTATACGTGGTGACCGCGGAGCGCATGTTGGTCCGGGGTCGTCATCTTCGGCCGGGGGTGGTTGCGGTCGTGCTCTCGGCGGGCGAGGCCGTGGTCGAGATCGAGGTCGACGCCTTTCTCGGCGTGGCTCGTACGACGGGCGCGGTCCGTACGGGCAGGCCGACAGGCCGGTCATGAGTGAGCTTTGCCCGATGGCGTTCCGGCGTGACAGCAGTTCATGAACGGACCGCCGGCGCGCAAGGCGGGGATGTGGCGAGGATCACACTGAAGTTGGGATCGTGTCGCCACTCCGCTCTCGTGTGCTTGTAGTGGAAACGCCGCAGGTCGTGGGGTTTGTCCGGTCTCATCGGCCGACCCGAGGGCTGGAGGCGATCGGCGGGAGGGAATATCGGCCACCTTGCGGAGGCTTGCCGTCCACCGTCGCCCTTTCGTGACGCCACGTGTTCGATTGGATGCGCAAGGTGGCCCGAGCCTGTGATTCCCTCGCTGTCGCGTCGAATATGTTCCGGAGAGTTGCCGGTCCCTCGGACTATTCGGCCAGCAGTCCGCGTGGCGCGCTGGTCTGGAGTACTAGACTGGGTGGGTCCGGCCTGTCTGTATGGACTTTGATGATCAGGAGTCTGGGGCGATGAAGCTCATCCCGTTGGCCGGCACAGCGTGTTCATCCAAAGCTTGCCCCACCGTGTTCGTGGCGGAGGGTGACGATCTGGTCGTTCAGGGGTATGTCGTGCCGGACCAGCGTGACGGAAGTATTCCTGCGGGTGAAGCCAGGGTGCGCATACCTCGCCACCTCCTCCTCGAGGCGGCCCGGAAGCTCCCGGAGCTGGACTGATGGCGTGCCGCCCCGATCTCTCCCTTCTCCCTTAGCCGCACGGACCGTGGTCGGGTATCAGGGGTGACCGCCGTGGAAGATGACTCGAGCCGCGTACCAGACGACTCGGACGAGGTCGATTTTCCGTCCGCGACGAGGATCGGGGCGGCGCTGGCTCGACTGCGTCGGGACCGCGGAATAACCGGCGAGGCCCTTGGCGCGCTGGTGGAGATGAGCCAGGCGAAGATCTCGAAGCTTGAGCGCGGTCAGATGCGTCCGAACCCCGAGGATGTCGAGCGGATCGCGAGGGCGCTCGACGCCCCTGCGGTGCTGCTGGACGAGCTGGTGGATCATTCCAGGCGTCTCCGCTCCGCGGCGCCGCGGCGTCGCGGCAGCCGGCGAACTGGAATGGCTGGACAACAGGAATACTTCAACGAAGAGGGCGGGGCACGGTACGTCAGGTGCTATGAGCCCGTTGTCGTTCCGGGTCTACTTCAGATCAGCGAGTACACCCGGCGCGTCGCCAACGGATACTTTGCGTTGCAGAGCGGCGAGGGCTCGGCCGAAGAAGATTGGCACGCCGACACCGCTGCAACGGTCTCGCTGCGCGCGCGGCGGCAAGAGCGCTTGTACGACCTCGACCGAAAGTTTGATTTCGTCGTGATGGAGGCGGTCTTGGGGAACCGCTTTGCCTCGCCGAGTTACATGCTTGCCCAGATCGATCGTATCGAGTCTGCTTCTGGGCTCAAGAACGTTACGGTGCGTGTGGTACCGAATGACATCGAGCTGTTATGGCCGCCGGTTGTGGGTTTCACTATTCTCGATGATTCCATGGTCCTTACCGAGACCACGGACGCGACGATGATTCGCGATCGGCAGACCGTCGCTTTCTACCGGCGAGTCTACGAGTACTTCGCCAAGAAAGCTGAGACCGATCTTGGGGAAATACTTGCGCGTTACCGAGCCAAGTACGTGGATCTGGCGCGTTCACGCTGACGGTTGATCCGTTACCAATGTTCGCGATCACTGTTCGTATGGCTACGACCCATACAGCCGTTCCAGCACCTGGGCCACACCGTCATCATCGTTCGACGCGGTGATCTCGTCGGCGGCGGCGAGGACGTCCGGATGGGCGTTGGCGACGGCGACCGCGTGCCCGGCCCAGGCGAACATGGGCAGGTCGTTGGGCATGTCGCCGAACGCGACCACCTCGGCGGCGAGCACACCGCGCTCGCTCGCCAGTTCAGCCAGCGCGACGGCCTTCGACACCCCCGGGCCGGCGATCTCGATCAGGTCGTGACTGGACGTCGTGACGACCGCCTCGGTTCCGGCCAGGGCGACGACCGTCTCGTACACGTCGGCCAGCGACGCGCCGCCCCGGCGGACCAGCAGCTTCGTCGCGGGCAGGTGCTCGAGCAGCTCGTGGAAACCGGCGACCAGTTCGCCCGGATCCGGCCACATGGTCAGGAAATCGGGTTCGCGGCCGAATCGCACGCCGCTCTCCACCGCGAAGGTGACGTCGGGTACCGCTGCCCGGATCGCGGCGGCCAGCTTCAACGCCGCGGGCGTCTCCAGAATCGTCTGGCTTACCGGAACGCCGGTGTCGAGGTCGTAGACGAGTGCGCCGTTCGCGCAGATGGCGAGGCCCGAGACCGCGGTCTGCCGGACGACGTCCGCCATCACCCGGGTGGGACGGCCGGTGACGAACACGACCGTGGAGCCGGAGTTCTCGACCTGTCGCAGGGCGTCCCTGGTCCGGTCGGAGACGGTGCCGTCGGTGCGGATCAGGGTTCCGTCCAGGTCGGTGGCGACGAGAACGGGACGGGACACAAGTAACCAGTCAACCATTCACCGGGATGGGACACCATCGTCCGAGAGGGCTGCGCCGGTGTCGTCCTCACGTCCCGAACGGTGTCCCGAACGGTGTCGCGGGCGAACGGTGTCCCGGGAGCGGGGAACCGGATCTCCGCCGGGGATGATCCCGTTCCCGGACACCGCCGACGAGCCGGATATCGGAGATCAACGGCGCCTGACACGGTGGCGCACACCGATGATCGTTGCCGGCTGTCGTCCCCGCCACTGCGGGTAGCATGCGGACATGGCCTTCTCCGACGCGTCCGAGGCGTCTCGTTCGCCCGTTACCGGCGGCGCGGGGGGCACCGACGGTGGGAGTGGCGGGGGCGTCCCGGGAGGGGAGTCCGCGGCCGCCGGTGACCAGGCCGGTGGTACGCCGGGCGGAACCCCACCGTTGCCGTCTGTCGTCGGATCACCTCGTGGCGCGAGAACAGGCCGCGAGAGAAAAACATTTGACGAACTCTTTGCCGAGCTCGGCGGGAAATGGCGTGAGCGGACGCCGGGCTCCGGTACTGTCGCCGCGCTCGACCTGGGCGTGCACCATCTCGGCAAGAAGCTCGTCGAGGAGGCCGCCGAGACGTGGATGGCCGCCGAGCACGAGAGTCGGGAGCGGGCTGCCGAGGAACTCTCCCAGCTCCTCTACTGGAGCCAGCTGATGATGATTTCCCTGGGCCTTTCTCTGGACGACGTATACTCGCACCTGTGAGTAGGTCCTGCCTTTCCGTGGTCGTCCGCTTTGCGGCCCTCCGTGCCTTTGGCGAGTGTTGATGATGCTGCGTATCGCGGTTCCGAACAAGGGTGGGCTCGCGGCGGCCTCCAGTCAGTTGCTGTGCGACGCGGGTTACCTCGCGCGGCGGGAGTCCGCCGAGCTGGTGGTGGCCGATGTCGAGAACGACATCGAGTTCTTCTTTCTGCGTCCGCGTGACATCGCCGTGTACGTAGGCACCGGCCGGCTCGATCTCGGCATCACCGGCCGTGATCTCCTCGTCGACAGCAACACGTCGGCGCAGGAGCTGGTACCCCTCGGGTTCGGCCAGTCGGCGTTCCACTACGCGGCGCCGGCCGGCGCCATGAGCGACCTCAAGGAGCTTGACGGGCTGCGGGTCGCCACGTCGTTCCCCGGCCTGGTGCGTACCGACCTCGCCGGGCGCGGCATCTCGGTCCAGATCGTCAAGCTGGACGGCGCCGTCGAGACCGCCGTGCGGCTCGGCGTGGCGGACGCGGTGGCCGACGTCGTCGAGACCGGGCGGACCCTGCGGGCGGCCGGGCTCGAGCTCGTCGGCGAGTCGGTGCTGCGCTCCGAGGCAATCATGATCGCCAAGCGCGGGGCGGATCTGTCGGCCGCTCACGAGCGGCTGCTGCGCCGGGTGCAGGGCGTCCTGGTGGCCCGGCGGTACGTGATGATGGACTACGACGTGCCCTCCTCCGTGCTGGAGAAGGCCTGCGAGATCACCCCGGGCTACGAATCCCCGACGATCTCCCCGCTGCAGCGGGAGGGCTGGGTCGCGGTCCGGGCGATGGTCCTGAAGGCCGACGTCAACCGCACCATGGACGACCTGTGGGATCTCGGCGCGCGCGGGATCCTGGTCTCCGGTATCCAGGCCTGCCGGCTGTAGCACTCGGCCCACTGACGGCCGTGCCGCGAGCGCCGGCCACGCCTCGGCGCTGGCTGTCGCGCCTGGCCGGCTGGCGCTCGTTCGGCTGGCGCTGGTTCGTCCGGCCACGTCCGCACGATGTTCGTGTTTTCATCGATCCATGCGCGCGGGCGGGAACGCACGGACAGCCAAGGACTCCCGTCTACGAGCACCGGACGCCGGTCCGATGGAGCGGATGCTCGCGGACATCCATGAGGCTTTCCGTACCGACCGGTCCGGGAAGGTCGCCAGCTTCATCCCCGAGCTCGCGACCGCGGACCCGGCCCTGTTCGGCCTTGCCGTCACGACGATGGACGGGCTGCGCTACCGGGCGGGCGACAGCGACGTCCCGTTCACGATCCAGTCGGTGTCGAAGCCGTTCGTTTACGCGCTGGCCCTGCGCGACCGCGGGACCGACGGTGTGCTGGCCAGGGTCGGGGTCGAGCCGACCGGCGACGCCTTCAACGCGATCACGCTCGAGCCGGAGACCGGCCGTCCGCTGAACCCGATGGTGAACGCCGGGGCGCTGCTCACCTCCAGCCTGGTGGGCGGCGGTGACGCGGCCGAGCGTTTCGACCGTGTCCTGACGGGTCTGTCGGCGTTCGCGGGCAGGCAGCTGACCGTGAATGAGCGGGTCTTCGTCTCCGAGCGGGACACCGGTGATCGAAACCGTGCGATCGGCTACCTGATGCGTGGCGCGGGGGCCCTGCGGGGGCCGGTGGACGAGATCTGCGAGGTCTACTTCCGGCAGTGCGCCGTCGAGGTCACCGCGGCGGACCTCGCGGTGATGGCCGGCACCCTCGCCCGCGGCGGGGTGAACCCGCTGACCGGCGAGCGCGTCCTGAACGAGGAGCACGTCAGCCATGTGCTGACCGTCATGGCGACCTGCGGCATGTACGACCGGGCGGGAACCTGGCTGTTCCGGGTGGGCCTGCCCGCGAAGAGCGGGGTCGCCGGAGGAGTGTGCGCGGTGCTGCCCGGGCAGCTCGGGATCGGCGTCTTCAGCCCGCCGCTCGACGAGGTGGGCAACAGCGTCCGCGGCGTGCGCGCCTGCGAGCGGCTGGCCTCCCGGTTCGCACTGCATCTCCTTGCCCCGCAGGGAGAACCGCCGCACCCGGTGCGGGGCACGCACCGTGGCGACGCGCTGAGCTCGAAGCGGATGCGAGGCGCGCGGGAACGGGCCGTCCTCGCCGTACGGGGTTCCGCGATCGTCATCCACGAGCTGCAGGGCGATCTGGTGTTCGCCAGCGCGGAGCGGGTTGTGCGCACCGTCCGCCAGCACCTGGACGACGTCCGCTGGGTGGTGCTCGACCTGCGCCGGGTGGCCGCCGTCCGGGAGCCCGCCCTCGAGCTCCTGCGGGTGCTGCTCGACGAGCTGGCCAGCCGGGACGTCAACGTCCTGTTCGCCGACCCGCGTGGGCTCCCGGGCGTCGACCGGCTGATGCGGGGGGACTGGAGCACGCAGCGCGTTGCCGATCTGGAGACCGCGCTCGAATGGGCGGAGGAGGCGCTGCTGATGCGCGAGGACCTCGCGACCCTCCCGCCGACCGCGCACGTCCCGCTCGGTGCGCAGGAACTGCTCGCCGATCTCGGCAAGGAGGGCACCCGGGTCATCGGCGCGATGTGCGAACGACGCACCTACGAACGCGGCGCGACGGTCTTCGACGAGGGAGATCCGGCGGACGCGCTCTACTTCGTCACCAGGGGCCTGGCGAACGCGCAGGCGCCGAACGCGGACGGGACGCGCTGGTTCCGGCTCAGCTCGGTTCCGGCCGGCAGTGCCTTCGGTGAGCTGGCACTCGTCGACGGCGGCCGGCGTTCCACCCGGATCGTCGTCGCGGAGACCATGACCTGCGAGGTGCTCTCGGTCGCGGCGTTCGACACCCTGGTGCGCGAGCATCCGGACGTCTACAACGCGCTGGTGCGCGCGATCGCGCGCAGCCTCTCGGCGCAGCTGCGCCGAGCGACCCGGGAGATCCAGTCGCTCGAAGAGTGAGTGCATCCGGGCCTGGCCTGCCGCCCGTGGGCGCGAGCCGAGCCCGGAACGACTGCGAGCCGGGTGTCCGAGCCCGGAACGAGTCCGGGCTCGGACCGGGGGTCAGCGACCCCGAATGATCAGCGACATTCCCTCGCTGCGGGTGGCCGGGCTCAGGAACTGGCCGCGCACCGCCGAGGTCACCGTGGTCGCCCCCGGCTTGCGGACACCGCGCATCGACATGCAGAGGTGCTCCGCCTCGACGACGACCATGACGCCCCGCGGGTCGAGGACGTCGACGAGCGCGTCGGCGACCTGAGAGGTGAGGCGCTCCTGGACCTGCGGCCGGCGGGCGTAGAGGTCGACCAGCCGGGCCAGCTTGGACAGGCCGGTGATCTGCCCCTTCTCGTTCGGGATGTAGGCCACGTGTGCCTTGCCGGCGAAGACCACGAGGTGGTGCTCGCACAGCGACGAGAAGTCGATGTCGCGGACCAGCACCATCTCGTCGTGGCCCTCGTCGAAGACCGTGGTCAGGACCTCCGCCGGGTCCCGGCCGAGGCCCTCGACCGCTTCCTGGTAGGCGCGCGCGACGCGGTCCGGGGTCTTGCGTAGGCCCTCGCGGTCCGGGTCCTCGCCGATGCCGATCAGCAACTCACGGACGGCCCGGGCGACCCGCTCGTGGTCGAAGGGCCGAACCATCTCCGGCCGCTTCAGCCGCCGCCGCGCCTCGACGCCGTTGCCAGCACCGCTGCCGGCGTCCTTCGCGTCGGTCACGTTGTCCGAGACGTTGCTCTCGGCGGCCGATCCCGGCGAGACACCCTGGTCCAGTCCGGAGGAGCCCGCGTTCAGCTCACCGGCCTGTCGCACGATGGTCTGCGCCTGGTCGGAATCGGAGGTCAACGGCGTCTCCTGTCGTCATCGTTGTCCCAGGTGGGCGGTGCCCAGGGGTTCGCGATCCGGGGGCCTTCCGGTGGCGGGGATCCCGGCGGGGGTGTGCCGTGGGCCGGGCTCGGGGCGCTGTGCCCGGGCCCGCTCTGCGCGGGGTCGCCGTGCCCGAGGCCCGCGGGACCTCCGGCGGTGCCCGGGTCGGCCTGGCCTGCCGGGCGGGGGTGGCCCGCGGTGCCGTTGCCGCCGCTCACCCCACCGCCGTTCGCCGAACCGCCGCCGTTCGTGCCGCCGCCGTTCGTGGCATGGCCGGCCGGCCCGCCGTTGCCCTTCACCAGGTCAGAGACCTTGGACGGGACGAGACCCAGCTCGGCCGGGGTCTGCACCGGCGGTCGGTCCGACGGGATGCGCCGCCCCACGCCGGTGTACGAACCACGGCTGGGGCGCTTCTGGACGGTGGCGAAGACCTCGAGCACGTCGTCCTTGCTCAGGGTCTCGGTGTCCATCAACCGCAGGACGAGGTTGTCGAGGACGTCCCGGTAGGTGACCAGGATCTCCCAGGCCTCGTCGTGCGCGGCCTCGATCAGCCGGCGCACCTCGTCGTCGATCTCGCTCGCGACCTCCTCGGAGTAGTCGCGCTGGTGGCCCATGTCGCGGCCGAGGAAGACCTCACCGGACTCGCTGCCGAACTTGATCGCGCCGAGCTTGTCGCTCATGCCGTACTGGGTGATCATCGCGCGGGCGATCTGGGTCGCCTTCTCGATGTCGTCGCTGGCCCCGGTGGTCGGCTCGTGGAAGACGAGCTCCTCCGCGGTGCGCCCGCCGAGGAGGACGGCGAGCCGGTCGAGCATCTCCGACCTGGTCGACAGGTACTTGTCCTCCAGGGGGAGCTGCATCGTGTACCCGAGCGCCCGGCCACGCGGCAGGATCGTGATCTTGTGGACCGGGTCGGCGTTGGGGAGCGCGTGCGCCACCAGGGCATGGCCGCCCTCGTGGTAGGCGATCCGCTTCTTCTCCCGGTCGCTCATCGCGCGGGTCTTGCGCTCCGGCCCGGCCATGACCCGGTCGATCGACTCCTCGAGCAGCGCCGACGAGATGAACCGGACGTCCGACCGCGCGGCGAGCAGCGCCGCCTCGTTGAGCACGTTCGCCAGGTCCGCGCCGGTGAAGCCGGGGGTGCGCCGGGCGATGATCAGCATGTCGACGTCCGAGCTGATCGGCTTGCCCTTGGCGTGGACCTTCAGGATCGCCTCGCGACCGAGCAGGTCGGGGCGGTCGACCACGATCTGGCGGTCGAACCGGCCGGGACGCAGCAGGGCCGGGTCGAGGATGTCGGGCCGGTTGGTCGCGGCGATCAGGATGACGCCGCCCTTCACGTCGAACCCGTCCATCTCGACCAGGAGCTGGTTGAGGGTCTGCTCGCGCTCGTCGTGGCCACCGCCCAGGCCCGCCCCGCGGTGCCGGCCGACGGCGTCGATCTCGTCCACGAAGATGATCGCGGGCGCGTTCGCCTTGGCCTGCTCGAACAGGTCGCGGACCCGGCTCGCGCCGACGCCGACGAACATCTCGACGAAGTCGGAGCCGGAGATCGAGTAGAACGGCACGCCGGCCTCACCCGCGACGGCACGGGCGAGCAGCGTCTTGCCGGTGCCGGGCGGCCCGTAGAGCAGGACGCCCTTGGGGATCTTGGCGCCGATCGCCTGGAACTTGCCCGGGTTCTCGAGGAACTCCTTGATCTCCTGGAGTTCCTCGATCGCCTCGTCCGCGCCGGCGACATCGGCGAACGTGGTCTTGGGTGTGTCCTTGCTGACCAGTTTCGCCTTGGACTTGCCGAAGTTCATGACGCGGTTGCCGCCGCCCTGCATCTGGTTCATGAAGAACAGCAGCAGGAACACGATCAACAGCACGGGGAGCAGGTTGAGTAGCAGCGAGACGAGGACGTTCCCGCGGTCGACGGAGACGTTGTACTTGATGTTCTGCTGCTTGAGCTCGTTGGCGAGGACCAGGGCCTGCTCGGTGGCGAAGGACGACTCGTACTTCTTGCCGTTCCCCAGCTCGATCCGGATGATCTGCTTGGAGTCCTGGATCGTCGCATCGACGACCCTGGTCTCGGGCTTTGCTCCGGCGCTCTGGTCGATCTGCTGCTGTACGAAGCTCAGGTCTGCTTTCTGATACTCACTCGGTCCGGACAGCACGCCCGTCGTGAGGATGATCACGAAGAGGACCAGGAGCAGCAGAGGTACCCAGCCGCGGAAGATTCTTCTTGGAGTCATCTGTCTGGAACGCCGGACACAAGCGTTCCACCCTCCTGCCGTGTGTGCTGCCCTCGATCGGGATTCCCTTGTGCCGAGGGTACCGCCGGCACGCGCATCTCACCGCGCGTACATCCGAGCAACGGACCGGGGGGCCGCACTGTTCCGTAACGGCCCTCGGGGACGTACCGGCGGGCTACCGGACACCTGCCGATCAGCGGTGCCGGCCCCGCCTGACTCGGGTGAACCGGCCCGTGACCTTCCCGGAACCCGTGCTGTGGCCGGGCCTGACCGGGGGACGGATCCCCGCCCCGCGGCCCGTCAGGCGCGCCGGGCGATCGCCTCGGGCGTGAGGGTGCCTACGAACGGCAGGGTCCGATAGTGCTCGGCGTAGTCCAGGCCGTAGCCCACGACGAAGGCACTCGGGATGTCGAACCCGACATAGCGGACGTCGACATCCACGGTGATCGCCTCGGGCTTGCGGAACAGCGCCAGCACCTCCAGCGACGCCGGCCCGCGCGACCGCAGGTTCCGCAGCAGCCAGGAGAGGGTCAGCCCGGAGTCGATGATGTCCTCGACGACCAGCACGTCCCGGCCCTCGATCGACCGGTCGAGATCCTTGAGGATGCGGACCACACCGGAGGACGACGTCGTCGAACCGTACGACGAGACGGCCATGAACTCCATCGTGATCGGCACCGACAGGGCCCGGGAGAGGTCCGCCATCACCATCACGGCGCCCTTGAGCACGCCGACCAGGAGGATCTCGCGACCGGCGTAGTCCGCGTCGACGCGGGCCGCCAGCTCCGCGATCTTCGCGGCGATCTCATCCTGGCTGACCAGGATCTCGTCGATGTCGGGATGCGCCCGGGGCGGCCCGCCGGCCGGGATCGAAGTGCCGTCGTGGTCGGGCTTCGCGGTCGCGGCCTGGCTCACCGGCCTGTCCTCCTCGTTGCGCGCTGGGTCGCCTGGTCCTCGGTCGCCCGACGCCGGGGTGCCTGGCGTCAGAGTGCCCGACGCCGGGGCGCGGGACGTCGGTCCGCCACGCTCACCGGGCGCGCGGACCACACCGGGACGGCCCGGGTGGCCCGCACCGGCCGGTGTGTCGGGACGGACCGGTGCGTCCGGGCCGACGAGGGCGATCCTGCCACCGGTCCGGCGGGCGAGCACCCCCGACGGCAGCGGGACGGGCTTCTGCCCGCGCCAGCGGGTCACCAGGTCCTCGACGGCCCAGATGTGGTCGGCGCGCAGCGCGGACGCCGACGACCCGGCCGCCAGCGCGGCGCGGCGCAGGACCCGGCTCCGCAACGCCTGTGTCAGGCCCGCGAGGGCCGCCACGTCGAACTCGACCCGCGGCCCCGGCTCCGCCGCCAGCGGCGTTCGCGGTGCCCGTGGCGCCGTTGCGCCCGTTGCATCCGCGGAGCTCCCGGCGAGCTCGGCGTAGACCGACTCTGCCTGTGCCTCGAGCGCGTCCGCGTCCGCCCGCAGCAGGTCGGCGGTGCGGGCCAGCGCCTCGGCGATGCCCGGCCCCAGCTCCGCCTCCAGCACCGGCAGCACGGTCGACCGTGTCCGGGCCCGGGCGAAGGCCGGGTCGGCGTTGGTGGGGTCGTCCCAGAACTCCAGGCCGAGAGACTGGCAGGCCTGGCGGGTCTGGTCGCGCCGCAGCCGCAGCAGCGGGCGGCGGATGGCGCCGTCCGTGGCGGGCATGCCGCTCAGCGACCGTGCTCCCGAGCCGCGGGCGAGCCGCAGCAGGACGGTCTCGGCCTGGTCGTCGAGGGTGTGGCCGAGCAGCACCGCGTGCGCGCCCAGGCGCTCGCCGGCCGCGAGCAGCGCGGCGCGGCGCGAGTCCCGGGCCGCGCCCTCGGATCTCGGTGACGGCGCGGCGAGCACCTCCACCGGGGACAGGCCGAGCAGCTGGCCGCTCGCGGCGACCTCCTCGGCGCGGGGTCGTGAGGTGTCGTCCCATCCGTGGTCCACCGTCAGGAGCCCGGCCCGCAGCGCGCGGCGGGGAGCCACGAAGGCCAGCGCGGCGGCGAGCGCGAGTGAATCCGCCCCGCCCGAACAGGCGACGAGGACGAGGCCGCCGGGTGGGACGTCGGCCACCGCGTCGCGGACGGCCAGCCGCACCGCGGCGACGGCCGGAGCGGGCATCCCCCGGCCCCGCCCGAGCGCGGCGGGCTGTGGACCGTGCGTCGGCCGGACCGTCACGCGGGCCGAACCGTCACGCGGACATCGACGGGCGGGTGCCGAGCACCCGGAGCATCCACGCGCCCGGGTCGGTCAGCTCAGGGCGGGTGGGCAGGGTCCGCGGCGACTGCCAGACGTGGTTGAAGCCCTCCACGCCGACCTCGGCGACCACGGCGCGGACGAACGCCCCGCCCTGGCGGTACTGCTGCATCTTGAGATCCAGCCCGAGCAGGCGACGTAGGAAGCGGTCGATGGGCGAGCCGCCGGAGCGCCGGTTGTCGAACTTGCCGCGGATGTCGGCCACCGTCGGCACGACCTGCGGGCCGACCGCGTCCATGACCTGGTCGGCGTGCCCCTCGAGCAGGGTCATCAGCGCCTGGAGGCGGTCGAGGACGGCGCGCTGCGCCGGGGTCTGCAACGCCTCCACGACGCTCGGCGTGTCCGGCCCGTGGTCGCGCACGGCGCTGCGCAGCGCCGTGACGGCGGAGCGGAGCCGGTCGGCGAGGACTTCGGGATCGAGGTCGGTCGCGCCGATGAACGCCGCGATCTCGGACTCGAGGTGCTCGCGCAGCCACGGGACGGCGGTGAACTGGCTGCGGTGCGTCTGCTCGTGCAGGCAGACCCAGAGCCGGAAGTCGCGCGGGACCACCCGCAGGGTCTCCTCGGCGTGGGCGATGTTCGGCGCGACGAGGCTGAGCCGCCCCACCGGGGTCGGAGCGCCGGGCTTCGCCAGGGACGGGGCGCTCGCGGCGCCGCCCGCCTCGTACTCCTCCGGCGGGAGGAAGACCTCGAACTGGCCGAGAACCTTGCCCGCGAGGTAGGCGAGCGCGGACCCGACCTGGACACCGGTGACCCGCCGGCCCACCGCGGCGGCGAGCCGGCCGCGGCTCTGGTCGGAGAGCTTCTCGATCAGGGGCGTGGTGGCCACGCGCAGCCCGGCGACATTGGAACGAACCCACTCCGGCCGGTCGACGACCGCGATCGGGGTCGGTGGCCCGGCGGGGACGAGCTGGGTGTAGTCCTGCACATGGCCCTCGGCGATGACAGCCAGGCGCCGGAGCTCCGAGACGATCTCGTCCGCCTCCGCCCGGCTTCGCTGCGGCCCTGGTCGGACGAGCTTCTTCGCCGTCGTTACGGCGAGTTCCCAGTCCACCAGCTCAGCGTCCACGAATAGGAGCGTACCGGGCTTCCGGCCGCTTCGCCCGCCCGATCGGACGACGCCAGTCGGGCCCGGGGAGTCGTCCGCGGCGCCTGCCGTTGAGGTTGGCGGGGCTGTGGTGTTCCTTGTTGTCCGATTACCTAGGTTGTCCGATTACCTAGCCGCCCGGCGGCGCCGGTGGCCCGGCTGATGGCGGCCCGGCGCCGGCCGGCGGACATCCGCAGGAGGCGAGGGCCGCCGCGACCCGGTCCAGCGCCATCTTGGTCAGGCCCTGCTCCTCGACCGGGGCGAACAGCCCGAACAGCAACAGCCGTCCGTCACTGTCGGTAACCATGCCGGCGAGGCTGGTCACGATGCGCAGGCTGCCGGTCTTCGCCCGGACGACGCCGGCCCCCGGCGAGGTGTCACCGGGGCCGTACCGGTCGCCGAGCGTGCCGGTGAAGCCCGCGACCGGTAGCCCGGACAGGACCGTCCGCAGGGCCGGATGACCCGGCAGGGCGGCCGTCCGCAGCGCCGCGACGAGCGTCGCCGGGGCGATCCGGTTGTCGATCGAAAGTCCGCTGGTGTCGCGCAGCGAGGCGCCGTCGGTCGGGATGCCCGCGTCGCGAAGGGCGCCGAGCACGCCCCGGGTGGCCCCGTCGAAGCTCGCCGGAAGCCTCCGGGCGATCGCGACCTGACGTCCCAGGCTTTCCGCCAGGTCGTTGTCGGAGTCGGTGAGCATCCGCTCGACCAGGACCGGGATCGGCGGGCTCTGCACGGACCCGACCTCGCGGGCCGCCGCGTCCGCCCGGCCCGTCGAGACCGAGCCGACGGACACCCCGGCCGCGGTGAGGGCCGTGCGGAACGCGGCCGCCGCGGCGGCGTCCGGGGTCAGGCTGCGCGGCCCGGCGGCGCCGGGTGTGGCACGCCCCGCGTCGACCGACAGCGCGGACACCGGGGTCACGTTCCCGTCGGTCACGTAGCCGTCGCGCCAGCCGGGTGCCATCCCCGGGCCCTCGTAGGCCGTCCCGTCGCCGACCACCGCGCCGACAGCGGTGATGCCGGCCTTGCGGACCTGCTCGGCGAGGTCGCTCAACCGGGCCGCCGGCGGGTACCCGGCCGCCCCGGTCGCCGCGGTCAGGGTCGGATCGCCCGCGCCGACCAGCCAGAGCGTGCCGCCTGGGGCCAGGGGCGCCCGCCCGGGCGCAGCCGCCGACCCGGTGGTCGCCGCAGGTGACCCCGCGGTCGCCGCGGGTGGCGCGCTGGCCGGTGGGAGGTAGACCACGCGGGTGCGCAGGCGGGTGTCCGGATCGAGCGCGGTGAGCGCCGCGGTCGCCGTGGCGATCTTGACCGTGGACGCGGGAGCGGTCGGCTCGGTGGGGCGGTTCGCGAGGAGCACCTGCCCGGTCAGCGCGTCGACCACCAGCGTGGCCGGGCCACCCAGCACGGGGTCGGAGAGCGGCCCGAGCAGCCGCGCGGCCACCGCGTCCGGGTCGGCCTTCGGCGCGTCCGGGTCCAGCCCCGGCAGCGCGGACGCCTCGGCGCGTACACCCGGCGGGGCCGGTGACGCGCCGCCCGGAGGCGCCGCCGGACCGGACGAGAGCGATCCGGCGAGCAGCGCTCCGGCCAGTGCCGTGAGGCCACCGGCCCGCGCGCCCAGCGGCACTGTGGTCACCCGGGAAGGTTACGCAGGTCGGTGTCGCGCGGGTGGCGCCCTGCCGGTCACGTCCCGGCTTTCGTAAGGTGGACGGCCTCGCCCCGGCAACGGGAGAACGCGGTGTGCCTCCCGGCCGTCCGGAGCCCGCGACCGTGCTGGCCGCGTGGGTTTCCGGCGAGCGGGAACACCCCACGCGGGGGTGGCTCGGTCTCCGGTCGGGGTGGAACCGCTTCGGCAATCATGTGGATCGGGTACGAAGAAGACCACACCATGGTGTGCGCCGCGGGGTGTGACAGGCACGATGGATGTCGCCCGGGGGCGCTCGGAGCCGACTGCGCGGCGCGCCTCGCGGGGCGTGGCCGTGCGATCGTGCGAGTGGCGGCGCCGTGCGGTGGCACCGCGGCCCGGTGGCCGCACCCCGCCACAGCGCGTCACCACGCACAGGGCACAGTGGACCCGCACGAACCGCGGGTCCGGGGCTCGGCTTGACTACCGCGATCGAGTGACGCGCCACGCGGGTAGCGGCGCATCGCGACACGGACGACCCATGGACGCCGGACACGGCGTCCATCAGACACAGAGCCGGCCTTCGGTGCCGGACGGACCGAAGGAGACAGGGAACGGCGTGGACCTCGAGTTCGACGTGACCATCGAGATCCCCAAGGGGCAGCGCAACAAGTACGAGATGGATCACCACACCGGGCGCATCCGGCTGGACCGGATGCTGTTCACGTCCACCCACTATCCGTCCGACTACGGATTCATCGAGGGCACGCTCGGTCGGGACGGTGATCCGCTCGACGCGCTGGTTCTGCTGGAGGAGCCGACTTTCCCGGGCTGCCTGGTGCGGTGCCGCACGATCGGCATGTTCCGGATGACGGACGAGAAGGGCCCGGACGACAAGGTCCTCTGCGTCCCGGTGGCGGACGTCCGGCAGGAGCATCTGCGTGACATCCGTCACCTGCCGGAGTTCGACCGGCTGGAGATCCAGCACTTCTTCGAGGTCTACAAGGACCTCGAGCCCGGGAAGTCCGTCGAGGGCGCCTCCTGGGTGGACCGGGGGGCCGCCGAGAAGGAGATCCTCGCCTCGATCACCCGGCTCAAGGACTCCGAGGGCGTCGAGCACGGCGCGGACGAGGACGGCACCGCGCACGCACGCACGGCCTGACAACCACGGCGACGGCCACGCTCCGGCATCGAGCACGGCCGTCCCGGGCGGCCGGTGGGATTGCCCCCACCGGCCGCTGTGGCATGCCCTGAGACAGGTGCGAGGGGGTTGGCCAGGCCGCCACTACGGTGAACGGCGCTGGCTGGGAAGAGAGTCTGAGCCGGAGGCGGGGATTGAACCCGCGACCTATCGCTTACGAGGCGATTGCTCTGCCACTGAGCTACTCCGGCATCGGCCAGGCGGCTGCGAGCCGGTGGGCTCCGGCGCCGTCCTGCCCGGACGAGTATGCCAGATGAAGGCGATGTGGCGATCGGCGCCCGTCCGTGGTCCGGGCCCTGACGTGGCTCGCGCGCGCCACCCTCTGGGCCGGGGTGGCCGGGCTGCCGGCGGGTGACGGGCTCGATCCGGTGCGTCCCGGGTCCGGATGCGGTCCAGTTCGGTGGCTCGGTGTGTGCTGGGGCGTCCGTCGGCGGGAAGTCACCGCTCTGCCCGTCTGCGCACCCCGCCACATCCTGTCGACGTTCGGTTGTCCGCGGGATACGGAATGATCGGGACGCGCACTGATCGCATGTCTTGCAAGGCTTTCTGTTACGGATTTGAATGCTCGAACCCCCGCGCGTCGGCCGAAGGTGTCGAAAAGGCACCCCCGGTCGCAGTGGCTCCGGAGAGGTTGCGTAGGGTTTCGCACCATGACCGGGGCCGGGGAAGGTGCGCCAGGCACGACGCGCGGAGCGTCGCTGCTTGTCGCCGAAGACGACGAGGCATCGCGAATCGCGCTGGCACGCAGCCTTGAGCGATTTGGGTACCGGGTGCTCGAGGCCGCGGACGGCGAGGCAGCGCTGCGACTGTTCCAGACCACCGAGATAGATCTCGTTGTGCTGGACGTGGCCATGCCGCGGATGGACGGTTTCGCCGTCCTCAGCCGGCTGCGCCAGACCAGCGAGGTTCCGGTGATCATGCTTACTGGACGTGCTGAGGAGGTGGACCGCGTCGTCGGCCTTGAGCTCGGTGCCGACGACTACGTGGTCAAGCCGTACTCGTTGCGCGAGCTGGTCGCCCGGGTGCGTGCGCGGCTGCGCCGCCGGCCCGTCGAGGCGCCGCCGCAGCGCACGGGGGACGGCAACGAGCCCCTCATCTACGGCGACGTCTCGATCGACCTGCGCGCGCGGGAGGTGGCCGTCGCGGGTGAGCGGGTGGATCTCACCGCCCGTGAGTACGAGCTGCTGGCCTTCCTCGCCCGACATCCACGCCGGGTGTTCAGCCGCGAGGAACTGCTTGAACAGGTCTGGGGCACCCGCTTCCAGGACCCGGCGACCGTGACCGAGCACGTCCGGCGGGTGCGCACCAAGGTCGAGGGAAGACCGCCGCAGCGCCGCCTGGTCACCACGCTCCGGGGGATGGGCTACCGGTTCGATCCCTGAGATCCGGCTCCGTCGCCTCGCGTAGCTCCCGGTCACCCTCCTGGAGCTCGATGATCGATCCGTTTGGCACGGGCCGGCGCCGGTGGTGTTCCCGGTAGCCGCCCATGTCGAGCCGTTCGGCCGTGCCGGCGCGTGCCCGTAGGCACCAGTCCACCGCGCGGATGAACATGCCGTGGGTGAAGACCACGACAAGTCCCGGGGGCGCCTGGTGCAGCCGGGCGAGGAGCCGGTCGGCCCGGTCCATCAGCCCGGCGAACGACTCACAGCCCAGCTCGGGCCGGTCCACCGAGTACGGGTTCGCCTGGTGCCAGTACTGCCGCGCGAACGGCGCCCGTTCGAGGTCGGTCAGTTTCTGGCCGTGGAGACTGCCCAGGTAGGTGAACTCCTGGACGTCCCAGACCTCCAGCGGGGTGGCCGGGAACCTGCGCGCGGTCGGTTCCGCGGTCAGCCGGGCGCGTAGGTACCAGGAGACCACGATCAGGGACGGGCCGTGGGGAATCATCCCGGCGACCGCGTCAGCCTGGCGCACTCCGAGGTCGGTGAGCCCGATCCCGTGCGGATCGGCCGACGGCTGTCCCGCGTTCGCCGTGCTCTCGCCGTGGCGTACCAGCCACACCCGCCGTTGCATGGTTCCCCCCATGTCGATGCCGCCGGCCGCGCCGGCGCGCGGTCATATCGCGCTGTCTGTTTGCCGCGAGCTGCCGTCCCGAAGTTCGGGCGGCCTGTGCCGCGTACGCCCTCAGTGCTCCGTGCGCCGCCGGGAACGGCGGCGGTGGGACCGCCCGCCGGCCGTGTCGGGGGAGCCGTCCTCGCCGCCGTCCGGCGCCGGGCCCGCCGTCCCCGCCGTCCCCGCCGGCCCGGCTGGTTCCGCGGTCCCAGTTGGTTCCGCCGTGGTGGCTGGCCCTGCCATGTCGGCTGGCCCTGCCGTGCCGGCCGGGGCTGCCGTGCCGGTTGGGACTGCCGTGCCGGTCGGGTCCGCGGTGCCGGCCGGACGTGCCGGTCCGGCGGCATGGGTGGCCTCGTAGGCCTTGCGTGAGCCGCAGACGTCCGCGCGGGAGCAGGCGTGCCGGCCCCCGCCGTCGAGGGCGACCGTCACCTGCTGGCGCGGCACGTCGTGCGCGACGACCCGGCCGTCCCCGTCCGGTGTGGACGCGCGTGCGCCCACCGCGGGGACGGCGGCGGTGAACTCCTCGTAGAGGGGATGCTCGTAGCGCAGGCAGCACATCAGCCGGCCGCACGCCCCACTGATGCGCATCGGGTTCAGCGAGAGGTTCTGGTCCTTGGCCATCCGCACGCTCACCGGCTCGAAGTCGGTGAGGAAGGTGGAGCAGCAGAGGTCCCGCCCGCAGGAGCCGATCCCGCCCTGGAGTTTCGCGCTGTCGCGGGCCGAGAGCTGCCGCAGCTGTACACGGGCGGAAAGCGTCCGGTTGAGATCACGCACGAGGGCACGGAAGTCGACCCGGTTCTCGGCGGTGAAGTAGACAGTGAAGGCGTTGCTGTCGGGAACAACGTCGACGCCGACCACCTTCATCGGCAGGCCGTGCTCCCGGACGAGCCGGCGGGCGGCGACCCTGGCCTGGGCGCGGCGCCGGCGGGCGGCGTCGTCGCGGCGCAGGTCGTCCTCGTCCGCGAGGCCGGCCAGGACCGGCAGGCCGCCGACGTCCTCGCTGACCCATTGCGGCGCCCACACGCAGGTGGCGACCTCGGGCCCCTCGTCGGTGGGCACCAGGACCCGGTCACCGACCCGCGGGCTGTACGGGCCCGGATCGGCGTAGTAGAGCCGGCCCCTGCGGGAGAAGGACACCGCGCACATCATCGGCATGCGACGTCCCGCCACCTTCCGCCCTCGGATGTCCGGTCCACGGAAGACTACGACGGGGGCGGCGGCGAGGCTCCCGGTTCGCCCATCTCGCCCGATGCGGGGTGCGACGGCTCCGTTCCGGATGGAGACGGTTCGGTCGGCGCGCCCCGGGGCCGGCCGGTGTTATCCGATGCGGGCGCCGCCCGGGACCTGGTAGACGGCGAACGGGGCCACGATGACCGGGCGGGCGACGTTGCGCACCGGCGTACCGCCCGGGGTGCGCCCCGTCTCCTGGCCGTGGTGGGCGTGGCCGTGGACGGCGAGCGCGGTGGCGGGCGCGTCGGGGGCGCCCGCGCCGCAGCCCGGGGTCACGCAGCCCGGGATCACGCAGCCCGGGATCACGCTGTCGTGCCAGGAGCCGTCGGCTGGCGCCGGAGCGGGGCCGTCCGAGGGAAGGACCGACGCCGGCCCCGGCGGGTCGAGCGTGCCCGCGGTGGCTCCCGTGCCCGCCATGCCCGACCTGCGCGCCGCGGTCGCCCCGCGCCCGGGACCGGTGCCGCGCCCGGCTCCCGCCGCGCGTGAACCGTCGATGGCGGCGCCGAGCAGGGAGCTGCCGAGGAACCGGTGCAGCCCCGGCGCCTCGCCCGTCAGCGTCTCCCGCACGGGCGCGTAGTGGGTGAGGGCGATGCGGACGTCGGTGTCGAGCGAGGCGAGCGCGTCGCGCAGGTGAAAGGCGTCGGCCGCGGCGTCCTCGGGCGTCCGGCCGCCGGGCCCGCCGTCGGCTAGGTGGTTGTCGGCGAACCCCGTCACGCCCGCGACCCCGACCGGGCCGGCCGCCGTCCCGATCGTCGCCGCGGTGCCGTCGAGCACGATCGCGCTGGCGTCACCGAGCATCGCGGCGACCCGCGGGCCCTCGCCGGCGTCGTGGTCGTGGTTTCCCAGCACCGCCACGACCGGCAGGTCGAGCCCGCGGACAACCGTGCACAGCTCCGCCGCGGAGTCCAGCTCGCCGTCGTTGGTCAGATCACCGGCCAGCAGCAGGACGTCGGCGACGATCGCCGCCCGCTGGTAGAGCGGCCGGAGCCGGAACGCGGATCCGGGAACGACATGGAGGTCGCCGACCGCCGCAACCCGCATGCCCGTCCTCTCCTCCGGTGGAGCCTGCCGTCGAACAGGTTCTTATGCGTCGCGCAGCGTGAGGGCAAGAGACTCGGCAGCCAGCTGCGGCACAAGACCCGGGTTGTCCGCCAGCGCCTGCCGTGTCGCCAGGACGGCCTCCCACCGGCGCAACGTCTGCTCCGGGGTGGCCGCGGCGGCCAGCTGGGCGACGGCGTCGGCCTGGTCGGGGTGCACCGGGGTGACCTGCCCCCGCAGCTGCTGGACCAGTACGTCCCGGTACAGCCCGGCAAGATCCACCAGGGCCCGGTCGAGGGAGTCGAGAACAGTGCGCCGCCCGCGGCTCTTCTGGGTCCGCTCCAGCTCCTTGAGCGCCCCGGCAGCACCGCGGACCTGGAGAGACCTCGGCTTGGCCCCCGCCTTGGCACCCCGCGTGGACGTCGACCTGGTACCGGAGGACGTCGCGCCGACGCCCAGCGCCGTCTTCAGCGCCTCGGTCTCGACCTCGTCGCGCTCGGCGTTCGCGGCCTGCGCGTCGGCGTTCGCGGCGTCCACCAGGTCGGCGGCCGCGGCCAGGCAGTCGCCGACCCGCCGCAGCCGGGAGGGCAGGCGCAGCACCGACTCCCGCCGTGCGCGGGCCTGCGGGTCGGTGGCCAGCCTGCGGGCCTGCCCGACATGCCCCTGGGACGCCTGCGCCAGCACGGCGGCGAGATCCTCGGCTGTGCCCTCCCGGATGAGGACGTCGGCCACGTCCTTCGGGTTCGGCAGCCGCAGGGCGACCGACCGGCACCGGGAGCGGATGGTGGGCAGCACGTCGTCGACGGATGGGGCGCACAGCAGGAACACGGCTCGCTCGGCTGGCTCCTCCAGCGCCTTGAGCAGCGCGTTCGCCGCCGAGTCGGTGAAGCGGTCCGCGTCCTCAATCAGCAGGATGCGCCATCGGCCCGCGCTGGGGGCGCTGGCGGCGTCCCTGATCAGGGCACGGACGTCCCGCACTCCGATCGAGAGACCCTCCGGGCGGACCGTGCGAAGGTCGGCCGCGGTGTCGGAGAGGACGGTGTGGCAGCCCGGGCACTGCCCGCAGCCTGGCGGGATGTTCTCGCAGAGCAGGCCGGCGGCGAAGGCCCGGGCCGCGTCGGCGAGGCCCGAGCCGGCCGGGCCGGTGAACAGCCAGGAGTGGGTCATCCCCGCCCGGGCGGCGGCCAGAGACCCACCCTCGGTGACCAGCGCCGCCGCCGTGGCCGCGGCGGTCAGGGTGGCGACCACCGCGTCCTGTCCGACCAGGGTGTCCCAGACCGTCACACCGTCATTGTCGTGCATCACCGCGACCTGATCATCATCGCGGGTCGTCACCGGTGATCGCCGGGCGCAGGCGTCCGGCGATCACCGCACGGATCTGCCGGTGCAGCTCCTGCGGGGAGAGCGTCGCGTCCAGGATGACGTGCCGGTCCGGATCCTCGTCCGCGAGCCGGCGGAAGTGCTCGCGGACCCGTCGGTGGTAGGCCACGGCCGCGACCGGGTCGGTGCCGGAGCGATCCGGCCCCGCGCCGTGCCCGGCACCGCCGCCGCGTCCGGTACCGCCATCGTGTCCGCCGCCGTCGCCCTCGCTCTCCCGCCCGAGGTGAGGATCACTCCCGCCTCGGGCCAGCGCCTGCTCCGCAGGCAGGTCCAGCAGGATCGTCACGTCGGGCAGCAACGAGTGGCTGGCCCACTGGGTCAGCACCGTCAGCTCGTCGCTGTCGATCCGCTGGCCGAGCGCCTGGCACGCGATCGCGGAGTCCACGTAACGGTCGGTGAGCACGATCGCGCCCCGTGCCAGCGCCGGTTCGATGACCCGGGCCACGTGCTCGGCGCGGTCGGCCGCGTCCAGCAGCAGCTCGGTCCGGGCGTGCAGCCGGTTCGCGGGGTCGTCCAGCAGGTCCCGCAGGCCCGCGCCGAGGGACGTCCCGTCAGTCTCGTACGCCGGAACGACCTCGCGCCCGCTCGAGGACAGCCAGCTTCGCAACAGCTCCAGCTGGGTCGTCTTGCCGGCGCCCGCGGCACCCTCGACGGTGATGAACAACCCGCCATGACGGCGGCGGGCAGCGCCCGGCCGCCGCCCGCGCAGCGCGTTCCACAGCTCGGGCAGGACGGCTTCCCCGGTGTGGTCGTCCATCTGGCGGTAGGAGAACAGGCCGACCGCGACGGCGAGCAGCCCGCCGGCGAGCAGAACGACGGTGACACCGTCGGCCCGGACGTTGATGTCACCCCAGAGGTGGACCTGGTGCGAACCGATCAGACCGACGAGGGCCGGCGCGGCCGCGAGTACGACCAGCAGGTCGACCCGTACCAGCGACTGGACCAGCGCGAAGGTGCGCCCGCGCAGCTCATCGGCGACCTCGGCCTGCAGCAGGGTGTACCCGGTCACCCAGGCGACGCCGGCGAGGGCGCCGACGAACACGACCAGAATGCAGGCGATCACCAGATTCGGGATGATCGCGACGACCACCAGCGTGATTCCCGCGGCGGTGACGCAGACGCCGAAAAGGCGGGTACGGCTGTAATCCCCGAGCAGCTTCGGGCCGGCGCCCATTCCGGCGGCGAGGCCGATGAACACCGCGCCGAACAGCACGCCGTAGGCCGAGTCGCCACCGCCGAGGATCTCGACGTAGAGCTTGCCGAGCGCCACCACACAGCCGGCGCCGGCGAAGCCGCCGAGGATTCCGACGACCAGCCCGCGGACGAGGCGGTCCTGGCCGACGAACTTCCAGCCCTCGGTGATCGAGGCGAAGAAGCCCGGCTCCGTGCTGTGCTCGGGCCGTTCCGCGCGGCCGATCGACCGCAGGCCCCAGATGACGATCGCCGACCCGAGGAACGTGGCCGCGTTGAAGTACAGCGCGATGTCCAGGGAGGAGTCGCGGAAGAAGTGAATGGACGGGCCCAGGGCCCGGGACACGGTGGCGAGCAGCGTGAAGATCGCCGCGGCCAGCGGCGCCGTGCCGTAGGTCGTTATCAGGCTGAGGGTGTTGGCCGCCGCGAGCCGGTTACGCGGGACCAGATGCGGGATCGAGGCCTCCTTGGCCGGTGCCCACACCAGGCTCACGCACTCGACGAGGAAGGACGCGATCAGTAGCCATCCGAGGGTTCCCACGATCGGGATGGACAGGAACAGCCCGAACCGCATCACGTCGGTGATGACCATGGTCATCCGGCGGTCGAGGCGGTCGGCGATCGCTCCGGCGAGCGGGCCCAGCACGAGCGCGGGCAGCAGACGGACGATCAGCAGGGAGCTGATCGCGAACGCCTGTCCGGAGAAGCTCTCGGTCAGCTGGGTGACCAGGGCGGTGGTCGCCAGCAGGCCCATCCAGTCGCCCAGGCTGGAAAGGCTGAGCTGGATCCACATCCGGCGGAACTCGGGAATCCGCAGAACCGCCCGCAGGTCGCCGTCCGAGCCGCCGGTGGTACGCGCACGCGGTGGCGAGGGCACCGTCGTGACCGGATGACGGCTCAGCGGCCGCCGGACCCGCATCCGTGGCGGACGCGGGGCCCGCTGACCAGCCGGCGGCCCAGTGCCTGGCGGCTCGGTGTTTGGCAGGTGCGTGCCTGGCGGGTCAGCGGTCGGCGAATCGGTGCTCGTCGAGTTGGCGCTCGGCGGGTCGGTGTTGACCGCGGGAGCCGCCGCGGGCTCCCGCGGAGCCGCCCGCGCGGCCCGCAGCGGTGTCTGGTCCAGCTTGCCGTGGCTCTCGCCGACGGGCAGATCCATCAGCTCGACCGCTGCGAGCCACCGGACGTTGCTCCGGTGGCGCTGTCGGTGCCGGATGCGTCGCCCGCGGCGGTGCCGGTCTCCCCGGCGCCGCTGGCGGCGGACTTCGACGCGCGGGAGCCGGACTTCGCCGTGCCGCCCGACGTCTTGCCCGCGGTCTTGGCCTTCGTGGTGGTCTTCGCGGCCGTCCGGGGCTTGGCTGTGGCCTTCGCGGGCGCCTTGGCCGTGGTCTTCGTGGTCCGGCGCGGCGTGGTCGTGCCGCGGGCTCGGCGGTCCGCGAGGAGCTCGGCGGCACGCTCGACCGTGATGGTCTCGACCGCGTCGCCCTTGCGCAGGCTGGCGTTGGTCTCGCCGTCGGTCACGTACGGGCCGAACCGGCCCTCGCGCAGGACCATCGGGCGCTCGGTGGCGGGGTCGGGCCCGAGCTCACGCAGCGGCGGCGTCTGCGCCGCCTGGCGCCGACCGCGGGCCTTCGGCTGCGCGAGCAGCGCGAGAGCCTCGTCCAGCGTCACCGTGAACAACTGGTCCTCGGACTCCAGCGAACGGCTGTCGGCGCCCCTCTTCACATAGGGGCCGTACCGCCCGTTCTGGGCGGTTACCTCCGCGCCTTCCGCGTCGGTGCCGAGGACGCGGGGGAGCGTCAGCAGCCGCAGCGCGTCCTCGAGGGTCACGGTTTCCAACGACATGGTGCGCAGCAGGCTCGCGGTCTGCGGCGGCTCGCTGTCCGTCGTCACGTACGGGCCGTAGCGGCCGGCCTTCGCGGTGATCGACGCACCCGTCTTCGGGTCCGTGCCGAGCAGACGGTCGCCGCTGGGTGCGGCCAGCAGCTCGAGCGCGCGCTCCACGGTCAGCTCGTCGGGAGCGACCTCGTCCGGGACACTGGCACGCCCGTCGGCGTGCTGGACATAGGGCCCATAACGACCGACCCGCACGACGACAGGCTCGCCGTCGTCCGCCTTGCCCAACGGGATGGAGTTGACCTCGCGGGCGTCGATCTCCCCGAGCCGCTCGCCGACCAGGTGCTTGAGGCCCTCGACCGCTCCGGAACCTCCGGTGTCGGTCGTGTCGGGCAGACCGAAGTAGAACCCGGTGAGCCAGTCCGTGGACGCGGCCGTACCAGCGGCGATCGCGTCGAGGTCGTCCTCCATCGAGGCCGTGAACTGGTAGTCCACGAGCCGGGTGAAGTGGTCCTCCAACAGCCCGACCACCGCGAACGCGACGAAGCTCGGGACCAGCGCGGACCCCTTCTTCCACACGTAGCCGCGGTCCTGGATCGTGCCGATGATCGACGCGTAGGTGGACGGCCGGCCGATCCCCAGCTCCTCCAGCGTCTTGACCAGGCTGGCCTCGGTGAACCGCGGCGGCGGGCTGGTCGTGTGGCCACGCGGGGTGAGCGTGCGGGTGGCCAGCGGGTCCCCCCGCCGGACGTCGGGCAGCCGCCGCTCGCGGTCCTCGAGCTCGGCGTCCGGGTCGTCGGCGCCCTCGACGTACGCGCGCAGGAACCCGGGGAAGGTGATCACCTTGCCGGAGGCGGAGAACTCCGCGTCCTCCCCGGAGCTGGAGGTCGCGCCCAGGCGGATGGTGGCGCTGGTGCCGCGCGCGTCGGCCATCTGGCTGGCCACCGTGCGCTGCCAGATCAGCTCGTACAGGCGGAACGAGTCACCGTCGAGCTCCGAGCGCACCTCACCCGGGGTCCGGAAGTGATCCCCGGCGGGCCGGATCGCCTCGTGGGCCTCCTGGGCGTTCTTGACCTTCTTGGCGTAGGTGCGGGGCCGGTCCGGGACGTACTCGGCGCCGTAGAGGGTGCGGGCCTGATCCCGGGCGGCGACCAGGGCGGTCTCGGACAGGTTCGTCGAGTCCGTCCGCATGTAGGTGATGTAGCCGTTCTCGTAGAGGCGCTGCGCGACCTGCATCGTGCGCTGGCTGGAGAACCGCAGCTTGCGGCCGGCCTCCTGCTGGAGCGTGGAGGTCATGAACGGCGGGTAGGGCGAGCGCCGGTACGGCTTGGTCTCGACCGAGCGCACCGCGAACGCGGCGCCGGTGAGCCGGCCGGCCAGCGCGCGGGCGCCGGCCTCGTCGAGCAGCGCGACCCCGTCGGACGTCAGCTCGCCGGTCGGGGCGAAGTCGCGGCCGCTGGCCAGGCGCCGCCCGTCCAGGGCGACGAGGGTCGCCGGGAGCGGGGTCGTGTCGAGGGCGGCGCCGTCGTGCGCGACTGTCTGCTGGAAGACACCCTCGATGTTCCAGTACTCCGCGGTGCGGAACCGCATCCGCGCCCGCTCCCGCTCGACGAGGACACGGGTCGCCACGCTCTGGACCCGCCCCGCCGAGAGCTTGGGCATGACCTTCTTCCACAGCACGGGGGAGACCTCGTAGCCGTAGAGCCGGTCCAGGATCCGCCGGGTCTCCTGCGCGTTGACCAGGTTCTCGTTGATCTCCCGCGGGCTGTCGACCGCACGCTGGATGGCCTGCGGGGTGATCTCGTGGAAGACCATCCGCTTGACCGGGACGGTCGGCTTCAGGGTCTGCAGGAGGTGCCAGGCGATCGCCTCGCCCTCGCGGTCCTCGTCTGTCGCCAGGTAGAGCTCGCTGGCGTCCTTGACGAGCGACTTGAGCTTGCTGACCTGGACCTTCTTATCCGGGCTGACGACGTAGAGGGGCTCGAAGCCGTTGTCGACGTCGACTCCGAGCCGGGCCCACGGCTTGCCCTTGTGCGCGGTCGGCACGTCGGCGGCGCTGCGCGGCAGGTCGCGGATGTGGCCGATGCTCGACTCCACCTGCCACCCCGGGCCCAGGTAGCCCGCGATCGTCTTCGCCTTGGCCGGCGACTCCACGATCACCAGACGGGTCCCGTTCCCGTTCGTGGTGGCCTGCGCCGGGCGGCGCCCGCCCGTGGCGCGGGCGCCCGAAGCGCGCTCTGCGGTCGCGCCGGCCTCGGCCGTCTCGGCCGCTTCGGCCTTGGCTGCCGTGGCGCCCGCTGCCGTGGCGTTGGCCGCCGTGGCGCTCGCTGCCGCGGGCTTGGCGGGCTCGGCGACCGGCGTGGGCGACCCCGCGGTCGTCCGGCTCGTCGAATTCGTGCGCGGTGGCACTTCTCTCCTCGTTACGGCGTGCTGCTCCGGTGGACCGCTCGGGACGTCAGTGCCGCCCGGGTGATCCTCGTGTGATCTACCTCTGTCAGTTGCTCCAATGCCCGCCCGGGGCTGTTGTCGGCGCGCCGGCGATCCCCGCTCCATGGGCGTGGACACGGGCCCGGCGCGACCGGACATCTCCCGCTGCCGGAATCGGCCGCAGGGAGCACCGTACGCCGGTGTGTGGCTGGAGGGCTCCCCCCGTCCGCCGTCGGGGGCCGCGCGGGCACTCCCTCGGCGGTTGCGCCGGCAGGCATCCGCACCATCGTGCCGTCGTCCACGCCGGGCGGTCCAGCGGCAGACGATCACGTGCCGGATGACCCCGCCCGACCACCACTTTGCCCCGGAGACGCTCGCCGGACCGCCGGACCCGGCGACCACGAACGGGGCCGCATCCCGCCTACCAGGCGGGATGCGGCCCCGTATCGCTTCGGCGAGCGAAGGGCCGACCGGCCGCGCACGACCGCACGGGCGGGTGTCCACCAGGCCTCGACACGGCACCGGTGGCGATCCGGCCGGCGTCGGACGGAGATCGTCGGGCAGCATCCGCTGCGGGACACTGTCAGATCACGCGGTCGGTGTGCCGGTTACGCGCCGACAGCGCCCGATCTCGTCGTCAGACCTTCACCTCCGAGCCCGACGGCGGGGTGCGCGTCGGCGGTGCCGAGGGCGTCGGCGGCCCGTCCCCCACCGACGAGCCCCGCCGCCTGGACGTCGAGACGACCGCGACGATCACCACGACGGCGGCGAGGGCGATGCCGATGCGGGCGGCCGTGTTCTCGTCCTCGCCCACCGAGAACTTCACGACCAGCGGAGCGATCAGCAGGCTGACGAGGTTCATCACCTTGAGTAGTGGGTTGATCGACGGGCCGGCGGTGTCCTTGAACGGGTCGCCGACGGTGTCCCCGATCACCGTCGCGGCGTGCACCTCGGAGCCCTTGCCGCCGTAGTTGCCGTCCTCCACGAGTTTCTTCGCGTTGTCCCAGGCGCCGCCCGAGTTCGCGAGGAAGACCGCCATCAGCACCCCGGCGGCGATCGCCCCGCCGAGGAACGCGCCCAGCGGCGGGTAGCCGAGGCCGAACCCGACCGCGATCGGGGCCATCACGGCGAGTGTTCCCGGCGTCACAAGCTCGCGCAGCGAGTCCCTGGTACAGATGTCCACAACGGCGCCGTAGTCGGGCTTCTCTGTGCCCTCCATGATTCCCGGCTTGGTCCGGAACTGGTTGCGCACCTCCATCACGACCCGGCCGGCGGCGCGGCCGACCGCGTTGATCGCCAAACCGGAGAACAGGAAGACTACGGCGGCGCCGATGATGAGGCCGACCAGGGCGTCCGGATAGGCGATGTTCAGCCCACCAACGGTGCCCCGGGCGGCCTCCGTGGACGCCCCCGCGTCGGCGAGCGCGGTCGTGACCGTGTCGGTGAACGAGCCGAACAACGCGGTCGCGGCGAGCACCGCCGTGGCGATCGCGATGCCCTTGGTGATCGCCTTGGTGGTGTTGCCCACCGCGTCCAGCGAGGTCAGGATCGCCCCGGCGCGTTCGTCGATGCCCTCCGGCCCGGCCGACATCTCGGCGATGCCCTGGGCGTTGTCGCTGACCGGGCCGAACGTGTCCATCGAGACGATGACACCGACCGTGGTGAGCAGGCCGGTTCCGGCAAGCGCCACCGCGAACAGGGCGATCGTGACGCTGCCCGAGCCGAGGAGATACGCGCCGAACACAGCCGCGCCTATGAGCAACGCGGAGTACACAGCCGACTCGAGACCCACCCCGATTCCGGCCAGGATGTTCGTCGCCGGCCCGGTCGTCGACGCCTCGGCGACGCCAAGGACCGGGCGGCGGTTCGTCTCGGTGAAGTAGCCGGTCAGCAGCTGGATGGCGGCGGCGAGCACGATGCCGATGAGCACCGCGCTGATCGCGATCACCCGCGGATCGCCGCTCTGGGTGCTGCCTTCCAGCCCCGGGAACTCGGCGAAACTGCCCGGCAGGTAGACCATGGAGACGATCACCACGCCGATCGCGGAGACCACGGCGGAGATGAAGAAGCCCCGGTTGATCGCGGTCATGCCGGTGCGGTCGCCGTCTCTGGGGGAGACGGCGAAGATCCCGATGATCGCCGTGAGCACGCCGACCGCCGGGATCAGCAGCGGATAGACCAGCCCGTTCTCGCCGAACGCCTTGACCCCGAGAATCAGCGCCGCGACCAGGGTCACCGCGTATGACTCGAACAGGTCGGCGGCCATCCCGGCGCAGTCGCCGACGTTGTCGCCGACGTTGTCGGCGATCGTCGCCGCATTGCGCGGGTCGTCCTCGGGAATGCCCTGCTCGACCTTGCCGACCAGGTCCGCTCCGACATCCGCCGCCTTGGTGAAGATCCCGCCGCCGACTCGCATGAACATCGCGAGAAGGGCGGCGCCGAACCCGAACCCCTCGAGCACCTGCGGGGCGGTGTCCCGGAAGGCCAGGACCACCACCGCCGCCCCGAGGAGGCCGAGTCCGACGGTGAACATCCCGACGACGCCGCCGGTGCGGAACGCGATCCGCATCGCGGCACGTTCACCGCTCTCGATCGCCGCCGCCGCGGTGCGGGTGTTGGCCCGGGTCGCGAGCGACATACCGACGAAGCCGACCAGCGCGGAGAAGACGGCGCCCACGACGAAGAACACGGAACGGCCCACACGAGCGCCCGTGTCATCCGCCGGTAGGAGCAACAGGACGAACGGGATCACGATCACGAACCCGGCGAGGGTCCGGAACTGCCGGCGGAGGTAGGCTGCGGCTCCCTCCTGAACCGCTCTGCCCACCTCGATCATTTTCGGAGTGCCCGCGTTCGCCGCCAGTACCTCGCGCACCAGGTAGGCGGCGACGAGGAGGGCGAGTGCTGCGACGATCGCCACACCGGCGACCAATCCGACAGCTCCACCGCTAAGGTCGATAGGGGGGTTCTCGGCCTGTAGGGTGTGGATCGGGGACATGGCTCCTCCCGGTCTGCTGTGTGCGCCCTCTGTGGCCGCGGCAGATGCGAGTCGGGCACAGAACGCCCGCCGTGCACCGTTCGTCGATCACAGCCGTACACGTCGCATCCGACGACGTCCTGGGTGGCGACCGACACCGGTCAGCGGGCGGGAGCCACCTTCTGGCGGGCGCCGAGCGGGCGCCGGACGTGACTCCGGTGAGGTAGCGGTGCCGGTCCGTACCCGGCGCTGCCGACCAGCCCGCGCAGTGAACGCCTTCGTGTGGCCCTGGCCTGTGGCCCGGGGCCAGGCCCCACGGGGAACACCAAGGGAAACACCGACGGCCCCGATCGACCGTCGGTGAGATGCGGCGGAGTCTATCCGCACGTCTGTGACGTGCGCTCGTTTTTCGGTTGTGGCTGGCCGAGTCGCCCGTTTTTGTTGTAGCGCGGCCCGTGAGGTGTCGCCCGGGCCGACGCCCGCAGTCCGGCGTGCCGTTCGGCTGCCGACGGCCTGCCCGAAGTGTGGCTGGACGCGCTCGAACCTCGGGTGGGCCCCGGTCACTGTCGGGAACTCACCCGAGTCGCTGTCAGGCGTCAAGCAGGCGTTGGGCCTTTCTCGGCCGCGTCAGGGCCCGCAGGTCTCACTGCGGCTCGCCAGGTCTCGCTGTCGACTCGTCAGGTCTCGCGGCGGGCGGAACCGGCGATCTCCGCGGCCAGTGCCGCGTAGGCGGCGGAGTCGAGATCGGAATCGGCCGGCGGCTCACCGGTGTGCCAGGTCATCTCGACGACGGTGCCCGTGCCGTCCGTGCCGCGCCGGACGGCGACCTCGTCGACCAGGCCCTCGATGAGGGCCAGGCCCAGGCCGGGCGGGAAGGGCTGGTCGGCGTCAGGGTCGCTGTCGAGGCCCGGCGCGGTGAGCGCGGCGGAGCCGAGGGCCGCCGCGCCACCGAGGTCCGCGCCACCGAGGTCCAGCAGGGCAGGCGCGCTGATGAGGCCGCCGTCCGGCCCGGGGGCGACCTCGTCTCCCGGGGCGCCACTGTCCGACACGATGACGGTGAACGTCTCCGGCGCGTCGGTCAGCGCCACGTGCACCAGCGCCTCGGGATTGCTCCGGCGGTTGACCCGGACGGCTCGGGCGCACGCCTCACCAACCGCCAACTTGATCTCGTCGACGGCGCCGGCTGGCACGCCCGCGCGCCTGCTGACCGCGGTCGCGATCATCCGGGCGGTACGGACATGGCCGGGCAAGGCGGCGAAGTGCAACTCGACGGTGGGCATGCGTCCGAGGACCTGCCTTTCGCGAACGGGACCTGATCAGTCCCTGGCGGCCAGGGCTTCCTCGACGGAGGAGTGGATGGGGAAGACCTTGGTGAGTCCCGTGATCCTGAAGATCTTGAGGATACGTTCCTGGGTGCAGACCAGGTGCAGCGAGCCCTCGTGGGCACGAACCCGCTTGAGCCCGCCGACCAGGACACCGAGACCGGTGGAGTCGAGGAACTCCACCCCCTCCATGTCGACCACCAGGTGGTACGACCCGGCTGACACCAGGTCGATGAGCTGCTCGCGAAGCTTGGGGGCGGTGTAAACGTCGATCTCGCCGCCCACCACGACGACCGTGTGGGTCCCCTCCTGGCGAGTCGTGAGGGACAGATCCACGGATCCTCCTAGTGGTTCTTCCCGGCGCCCGCGCCTCGGGCGACCGACATCACGGCGGCACTACCCTCCCATGAGGAGGATCAATCCGATGGCCCGCAACACAGATGGCGAGCCGGCATTCGGCGCCGCCGACGGATGAATCGACCCGGTGTTGCTCCTCGCTCATCCGAAGCGACGCACCTCGGATGATGCTATCGCCGATCTAGTGTTGGACCCGGTGTGGGGTGTCATCAGGTTGCCTACCGTGACCTGGCAGGGATCGGCCAGGTAACGGGAGCAAGTGGTGTGGATGGTGGGCGGACATCGTCCTCGGGCGACCGCCTATCGTGACGGGCGTGGGTTCGCCGGCCGTCACCGAGCACGATCCCGCGCGAGTCGGAACCGTCCTGAACCGACTCGCCCGGGACAGTCGACGGGCGGCCAACATCACCCACGTCGAGAGCGTTCCCGCCCGGCGGGGCCAGCCGGCCGCGTGGCCGGAGTGGGCCGACCCGCTGCTCGTGAGCCGGCTGCGCGCGGCGGGGATCGAGCAGCCGTGGGCCCACCAGGTCGAGGCGGCCCGGGCGGCGCACGAGGGGCGCGGCGTCGTGCTGGCCACCGGTACCGCTTCGGGGAAGTCCGTGGGCTACCTGCTGCCCGTGCTGACCCGGCTGCTGGCGGAGCCGAGCTCGCGCGCCATCTACCTGGCGCCCACCAAGGCGCTGGCCAACGACCAGCTTCGTTCGGTGCGCTCACTGATGCTGACCGGTGTCCGGGCGTCCACCTATGACGGTGACACCCCGGGCCCCGAGCGGGAGTGGGTGCGCGCGCATGCCACGTTCGTCCTCACCAACCCGGACATGTTGCATCGCGGGATCCTGCCGGCACACCGCCGCTGGGCCCCGTTCCTGCGCGGTCTCCGGTTCGTCGTCGTCGACGAGTGCCACGGCTACCGGGGCGTGTTCGGCGCGCACGTCGCCCAGATCCTGCGGCGCCTGCGGCGGGTCTGCGCCCGGTACGGCACCCGGCCGGTGTTCGTGCTCGCCTCGGCGACGGTGGCTGATCCGGGCCTGTCCGCCTCCCGGCTGACCGGCGTGGACGTCGACGTGGTCGACGCCGACGCGTCTCCCCGAGGGCCCATGGACTTCGCGCTGTACGAGCCGCCGCTGCTCGGCGTCCGCGCGGGACGGCCGAGCACCCCCGCGGACGGCACAGAAGTGGGTGGCCCGGACGTGGACGGTGCGGGAGTGGATGGTGCGGGCGCTCCCGTGCCACATGGAGAGAACGACGCCCCCGTCCGGCGGGCCGCGACCGCCGAGTCCGCTGATCTGCTCGCCGATCTTGTCGCCGAGGGTGTGCGGACGCTGGTGTTCGTCCGTTCCCGCCGGGCCGCTGAGGTGGTGGCCGCCGCCGCCCGCCGCGGCCTGGGCGAGGTCGCCCCCGAACTGGTCGAGCGGGTCGCCGCCTACCGGGCGGGATACCTGCCCGAGGAACGCCGTTCGCTGGAGGGACGCCTCCGGACGGGTGAGCTCCTCGGCGTGGCCGCCACGTCCGCGCTCGAGCTCGGCGTCGACATCAGCGGACTCGACGCCACGGTGATCGCTGGCTTTCCCGGGACCCTGGCATCGCTGTGGCAGCAGGCCGGCCGCGCGGGCCGGACGGGGCAGGCGGCGCTCGCGGTCCTGGTCGCGCGGGACGATCCGCTGGACACCTACCTAGTCCACCATCCGGAGGCCGTCTTCGGTCGGCCGGTCGAGGCCAGCGTGTTCGACCCCGACAACCCGTACGTGCTCATGCCCCACCTGGAATGCGCCGCCAGCGAACTACCGCTGACCGAGGACGACCTGGAGCTGTTCGGGCCCGGTGCCCGCGCGGCGGTCGACGACCTCGTCCGGCACGGGCGGCTGCGTCGACGACCCACCGGCTGGTTCTGGACCCAGCGGCACCGCCCGGACGTCGACATCCGTGGTGTCGGCGGCCCACCGGTGCGGATCGTCGAGACGGCGACGGGCCGGCTGCTCGGCACCGTCGACGCGGCGACCTCGCACTCGACGGTGCACGCGGGGGCGGTGTACCTGCACCAGGGCGCCAGCTTCATCGTCAACGAGCTCGACCTGGACGACGCGGTGGCCTTCGTCGACGCGGCGACGCCGGACTGGACCACGGTCGCGCGGGAGCACACCGACATCCGGGTCGTCGAGTCCACCCGCTCCGCGCGGTTCGCCGACGTCGAGATCCATCTCGGGACGGTCGAGGTCACCAATCAGGTGATCGCCTTCCAACGGCGCCGGCTGACAACCGGGGAGGTCCTCGGGCAGGAGCCGCTCGACCTGCCGCCGCGCCAGCTGCGTACGCGGGCTGTCTGGTACACGGTGACCGACGAGCTCCTCGCCGCGGCCCAGATCGAACCCGCCGACGTGCCGGGGGCGGTGCACGCCGCCGAACATGCGGCGATCGGCCTGCTGCCCCTGTTCGCGACATGCGACCGGTGGGACATCGGCGGGGTCTCCACCGATCTGCACCCGGACACCGGCCGCACCAGCGTCTTCGTCTACGACGGCCATGCCGGTGGCGCGGGATTCGCCGAACGCGGTTTCCTGCGGGTGGCGAACTGGCTACGGGCGACCCGGGATGCCGTCGCCGCGTGCGAATGCCCGGCCGGCTGCCCGTCCTGCGTCCAGTCGCCGAAGTGCGGCAACGGCAACGAGCCGCTCGAGAAGGCGGCCGCGGTCCGGCTGCTCGACGCCGTGCTGGCAGCGGTGGACGGCGACCCTGCGGACCCGCCGAGCCCCCGGCGGGAATGAACACGATCGCGGGCCGGGGGTGCAGACGACCGTATCGGGGGTAGACCGCCCTCTGTCGGATTTTCAAGGCGGCGCAATCGATACGTAGCAGGAAATCTGGAGGTTCCGGTGGTCACCGTCGGTGTGGTCCTGTTGCTTCTGGCGGGTGTTCTCACCGCGGACATCGTCCTGGAGAACTCCGGTCAGACAGAAGTAATGATCATGGGTCAGTCGCTCTCCTTCGACATCTGGGGGCTGTTCGTTCTCGGGCTCGCGACCGGCGTGTTGGTGGTGGCCGGTACGCAGATCACGTTGCAGGGCTTCGCCCGGGACAGGCACCGGCGTCGGCTGGAGCGCCAGCGCGCCCGCGACCTGGCCGCCATGACGCGGGCTGTGCCCACCCCGGCACCCCGGCACTCGGCCCCGACCGCCCCGACCACCGCCTCCGCCCAGACAGCTGGGTCCGCCGCGACCACTGGGTCCGCCGCGACCGCTGGACCCACTCCGGTGGGGGCGGCGCCTCGTTCCGGCCCGGCCCCGGTTCCCGCCGGTGGCCCCGGCGCCGTCATGCCGGGTGGGGCCGCTGGAACCGCGCCCTCGCGCCGATCCGCGGTACCGACACCGGCCATGCCCGCACAGACCGGCTCCGTGCCGACGACCGCGCCTGACCCGGTCGTGCGTGCTCAGTCCAGTCGCCAGGCGGCTGCCGCGGCGGCCGACACCGGTCCGCTTCGGATGGGGCGCCGTGGGACCGGGGAGGGCCAGCCCGGAGAGGGGCGGGCCGCTGGCGCACCGACCCAACAGGGTGCCGCCGTGACCGTTCCGGTCGGCCAGGCCGGGGGCGGGCGAGCGAACGCAACCGCCCCCACGCTGGTGGCCGCGCCGGAATCCGCGCCGGGGTCGGGACGGTCGGCGGGACGTCGGTCCGCCCGCGCCGAGCGCGCTGCCACGACCGACTCCCCGGCTGCTCCGGCGCGGCCCGTGCCGACGGCGCATCCGGGGGACCGCGTCGTGGCCCGGGTTTCCGACCTGCGGCGCAAGAAGCGCGAGGCGCAGGCGGCCGAGACCGCCCCTGGTGCCCCCACGGCGCCGGGGCCCGTCTCCGGGGCGGTGCCGGCGTCCGGGTCGCCCACACCTCCCGCGGGCGTGCGCACCCCCTGACCCGCGGGCGTGCGCACCGCCCGATCCGTTGGTGTGCGCACGCCCTGACCATCAAGTGAGCGAGTGGGGCTGACGCCTTCCAGCGCGGTCGGCTGATACGCGCCGGGCCCACCCTCCCAGGGCCCGGCGCGCGCCCATGCCCGGGCCGGGCCGAGCACCCGCAGCGGGCCGGGCAGGTCGGCCTCCACACCGATCCTGATGCTGTCGGATTCGACCTGACAGCGGGACAGCCTTCCGGCGTTGGCGGACGCCGTCGCCGCGGCCCGGCGACAGGCCGCCTCGGGCTGGGCCGATCGGTCCGACGCCGCGGCGAGTGCGGCGAGGTCGGCCGCGGCCGCCGCGCGCTGGCGGGCCGCCCCGGCCACCATCAGGCCCAGCGCCGCCGACCCGACCAGCACGATGACGGAAAGGGCGCCGAGCAGCCAGATCGTGGCCGAGCCGCGGTCGGCGCGGGCTTCTCCGAGAAGCAGGCGCGAGAGCCGCCTCGCGGGCGGTGGGAGCCGATTCAAGAGTGTTCCACCGGGCCCTCCTCCACAGCGGCGACCGCGACCGCCGCCACCGTGACCACCGGCACCAGGCGGCCGATGTCGTCGCCACCCACCGCCACGGTGACGCGGACGCGGACCGCGCCCTCGGCCCGGGTGATCTCGATGGCGGCGCCTGGCGGTGCCACGCGCTGCGCCCAGGCCCGGGTGGCGGCCTCCGCCTCGCCGCGGGCGGCGGCCCGTGCGCCGAGGCGGGCGGCGTCGGCACACCGGGTCTGCGCCGACACCGCGCCGATCATCCAGACGAGCATGAACACGACCGCCACGAGACTCGGCAGGCCCATGGCGAGCTCGGCGGTCACCTGGCCGCCGTCCTCGTCGTCGTGGTCGGCGTGTGGCTGCCGTACCGGTGCGGGCATCGCGGCGAGGTCAGAACGCGACCGTCAGCGCGCGCTGCACGACCGAGGAGATCAATGAGCGGGTGGCCGAGCTCGAGATGACCGCGTAGAGGACCCCCGCGAAAGCGACGGCGGCCAGCGTTCCGACCGCGTATTCGGCCGTCGACATTCCCGCGTCCGTCGGCACGCCCGCGTTCGACCGGGGCGAGTGGTACCAGCGCTGGTGCCGTGGCCGCGGCGAGGGCACGGAGCGCCGCGGGCGGAGCAGCGCGTACAGGAACAGCATGGTTGCCTCCGGGTTCAAGGGGAGCCGGGCCGGGTCGGCCCGCGCACCATCGATCGTGTCGCCGGATCAGCCGCCCCATGTCGACGAAGGAGCTCCTGTGGACGGCGGGTTCCCGTCCACAGGGCCCGCCGTGATGCGGGGGCGGCCGTGACGAAAGCGTTGTAACCGAACGGCCGCGACTGAGGGGCCGCGAACGGGTCCTCCCGGCGCGGTCACGGCGCCTCAGCCCTGGGGCGTGGGTGGAGTGGTCGGGCCGAACGCCGGGCCGAGATCCGGCACCGAGCCGATGACGACGGGTACGACCCCCAGCAGCAGGAACGCGGGCAGGAAGCACAGCCCGAGCGGGGCGACGGCGAGGACACCCGCTCGGCGTGCGGCGGCGATGGCCGCGGCGTGGGCCTCCTGTCGGGCGCGGTCCCCGATCCTGGTCAGTGTCGCGGCGAGCTTCGCCCCCGACGACTCCGTCCGGCCGATGGCGGCGGCGGTGGCTGTCACCACACGGGTCTCCCTGCGCCGGTTCGATCCGCGCCCCGTGCGGTGCGGATCGGCTCGCCACGACCTGCGCGAGTGCCGGGTCGGGCCCCTGCCTGGTCCGCCGCTCTCGTGCCTGGAGGACTCGTGCCTGAGCCCCTCACGGCGACCGGCCGCGCGCCGGTCGCCCCCACGCCGCCCCACCGCGCGGGCCGCGCCGGCGCGGCCGGATCCGGCCCGGCCCGTTCCGACCCGCCCCTCCGTTCCGGCCCGGGCCGCATCGGGGCGAGGGGCGCCGCCGGCCGCCAGGAGCCGGTCGCATGCCTCGTCTACGGGGACGCCCCGGCGCATGGCCCGGCCGGCGGCTTTCAGCTGGGAGCCTGCCGCACCGCCCGTCGCCACGCCGACGACCTCCAGCGCGTGCTGGGTGGTCGCGCCCGACCGCAGGCACGCGGCCACGAGGTCGAGGGCGAGTGGAAGATCGGCCAGTAGGCGGCGCCGGTACTCGCGCGAGGTCGAACCGCCCCAGCGCCGGCCGGCGGGCAGCGGCCCGGCGCAGACCGGCGGCACCCGAGCCTGCACGCCGTCCGCGATGCGGCGCAGCCAGCGCAGTCCCGCGAGGTCGAGCAGGACGCCCGCGGTCAGGCACGCCCGACCGGCCGATCCGGTCAGCAGCACCTCCACCGGCGACGAGCCGACGAGCGCGCCCAGCGCGAGCCCGAGCAGGGGCAGCCCCGCCACCAGGCGACCCGAGGACCGTGGCCCGGCGAGCGCGGACGCCAGCTCGTCGGCCCGGGCGGCATCCGCGCGGGCGGCGTCGGCGAGCATGGTCGCGACGGGGGCGAGCCGGACGCCGGCCAGCCGGCAGACCCGGTACGCCGTCGCGAGCTGGCGCAGCGCGGGAGCCTCGCACCGGGCCAGCAGGCGCGCGGGGTCCTCCGCGCCGGGCAGCAGCTCCCGCAGGCGCGCCAGGTCGACCCCACCGGCCGCCTGCCCGGTCACGCCTGCCTGGCCGTGGCTGTGGCCCGCGCCGCGTCGCCGTCGGCCGGGCCGGGTAGGCAGATCCCCGACCGAGTACAGAGCGGTTCGGAGAGCCTCGTCGGGGGCCGCGCCGGCATCGAGCTCGGTCGACAGAGCGGCCAGCACGTCCTCGGCCGCGCCGCGCAGCTCCGCCTCGTACCGCTGGTCAGCCGCGCGCCGGATGGCGAGCTGCGCCGCCCGGGCGACGATGACGGCAAGCCCGGCGAGCGGGCCGGCGAGAGCCGTCACGGCGACGATCAGGCCCAGCCGTGCGGCCCCGCCGGCGAGCCTCGAGGTCGCCACCCGCCGCCCGCGGCCGCCGGTGGTCATCGTGCCTCCGGCGCGCTCGCGCGAGGCGGCGGTGCGGTGACCGGGGCCGGCCGTGGGCCGCGCCGGACCGGGGTGGCCTGATCGAAGGGCCACAGCGAGAACCCGCGGTCGCGCAGGAGCGCCCGCAGGATGGGAAGCCCCTCGCGCTCGACGCCGGCGAACGGACGCCCGCCGTGGACTCCCCGGCCACCGGGTGGCCGCTGATCGCCGGACGTCCGCTGGTCACCGCGTGCTCGCTGGCCGCCGCGGGACCGGTGGTCGTCGTGGGCCTGCCGGTCGCCGCGTGCTCGGTCATCGCCGCGTGCTCGGTCGTCGCCGTGCGTGTCGCGGTGGACCGGGCCGGTTCCGCCGGCAAGCGCGGGCACGATCCGCACGATCCCGTCCGTGTCGCGGCGCACGACACCGATGCCGGTGACGCGGCGGGCGCCGTCGCCGTCGCGACCGAGGTGGACGGCGACGTGGACGGCCGCGGCCAGATGGCTGTGCAGCGCGGCGCGCGGCAGGCCGGCGAGTGCCCCGAGAGCCTCGAACCGGGCGGGCACCGTCTCGGCTGTGTTGGCATGAACCGTACCGAGCCCCCCTTCGTGACCCGTATTCATCGCCATCAGGAGGTCGAGCACTTCCGGCCCCCGCACCTCGCCGACGACCAGCCGGTCCGGGCGCATCCGGAGTGCCTGCCGGACGAGCTCGCGTTGGGTGATCTCGCCCGCGCCCTCGATGTTGGGCGGGCGAGCCTCCATCCGCACCAGGTTGACCCGGGCGAGGACGAGCTCGGCGGTGTCCTCGACCAGCACGATCCGTTCGCCCGCGGGGACGGCGTCGAGCAGCGCGGCGAGCAGGGTGCTCTTCCCGGTGCCCGTCCCGCCGCTGATCACGGTAGTCAACCTGGCGGCGAGGACGGCGCGCAGCACGATCACCTCGGACGGCCCGATCGTTCCCAGCGCGGCGAGCTCGTCCAGGGTGAACGGCCGGGGCCGTGGCCTGCGCAGCGAGAGGCACGTCCCGCCGAGCGCGGGCGGGGAGAGAACCGCGTGCAGCCGGATCCCGTCGGGCAGCCGGACGTCGACGAACGGCATCGCCGTGTCCAGGCGCCGGCCGCCACTGCCGGCGAGCCGCACGGCGAGCCCGCGGACGGCGGCGTCGTCGGGGAAGCGCACGGCCGTGTGCCGCAGGCGGCCGGCCCGCTCGATCCAGACCTGATCGGGGCCGTTGACCAGGATGTCGGTGACCTCCGGGTCCCGCAGCAGGACGCTGAGTGGCCCGAGTCGTTGCTCGCCGCCCGCGGATGCGCCGGGGATTCTCGGGGCGGCCTCGCGTTCGCCTGTTCGGCCGGGACCGCCGCCGGTGATCCCACCGATCTCCGCCATCCCGGCCATTGCGCCGAATCGACCGATCTGGCCGATCTGGCCGATTCGGTCGATCCCGCTGGTCGCGCTGAGCCCACCGATTCCACCGGTCCCGCCGGCTCCACCCGTTCCGGGGAGAGGGGAACTGGCGCGAGCAACGCCGGGCGGGCGCGGGCGGTTCCCCGGGGAGGGGAGCGACTGGCGGCCATTCATCGCCGAGCTCCGCCGTCCAACCCGAGTTCCGCGATGAAGAGGTCACTGAACTCGATGATCGATGCGCCGAGTCGGGGTTCCGAGCCGGTCGCCGCGTTGTCGACGATGCCCCGCTTCGTGGTCCTGTCTGTGGCATCTGAGCGCGGCTTGCCCGAAGTGCGACCTGTGGTCGGACGGTCTCCCTCGCCGTCCGCCTCCCGCCGCCGGCCCTCGGCGGCGAGCGCGGCGGGGCTCGCCCCGGGCTCGTCGTGGATCACCCCGGCCAGGGGGAGGCCCAGCCGGGCCGCGACCGCTCCGGCCGTCGCCGGACGCCCGGACAGGTCCGTCCCACCGGGCAGCATGAGCTCGCCGCGGCCACCGGGACCGGACGGCGGCAGCCGGACGACCAGCCTGACGTCCGAGCAGGTGCGAGCGGCGTGCGCGATCACCCGGGCCGCCGCGGCGGTCGCCCACGGCTGCGTCGTCACGACGACGAGCACCGTCTCGCAGAGGAACAGGCCGATGTCGCCGGCCGGGTCGGCCGAGCGGGGGAGGTCCGCGACGATCAGGTCGGCGCTCCCGCGCGCCGTGGCGAACAGGGCGCCGACCGCCGCGGGCGGCAGCACCGGGATCGCCCCGCGGTCCCAGGAAAGCACCGGCAGGTCGCCGCCGGTCATGGTCGGCCCCGCGAGCAGCCCGTCGAGGAAGCCGTCCTCCTCGTCGGCGATGGGCGCCTCGCGTGGGCTCCCGCCGGTCGCGGTGCCTCCGCCGGGACGTCCGTGCGCCCCGCTGGGCGGGCCGGGACGGTGCCGCCGCGACCGGTCACCCGGCGGCACCGGGCGTGCGCCGCGAGGGGCGGTGGTGAACGGGCCCCGGCCGACCCCGGGCGGGTCCGCCGGCGGCTTGTCGTCGCCCACCGCGATGCCGCCGAACGGGTCGACCTCCAGCAACACCGAACGGACGCCACGCCGCAGCCCCGCCCGGGCGAGGGCCACCGCCAGCGTCGTCGAGCCGACCCCGCCCCGGCCGCCGAGGACGCCCACCGTCCGCGACCGCCGCCGCGCCGCGTCAGCCGCGCGCGAGAGCAGGTTGACCAGCCAGGTCTCGGCCTCGGGTAGGAAGATCACGTGTTCGGCGTTGATCAGGAGGGCGAGGTTCCAGGTGCGGTGATCGTCGACGTCGGTGCCGACGAGCACGATGTCGGACCGCTCCGGCAGGCCCGCGGCGACGCAGGCGGCGGCGCGGTCGGCGCCCACGACGACGAGCGGCGCGCTCGCCCAGTACCGGCTCGCGGCTCTGGCCGTCGGCGCCACCGTGACGGCCGCTCCCGCCGCGGCCGCGAGCCGGAGCAGGTCGTCCAGCAGGTCGGGCGCGTCGGTGACGACGAGGGGGCGCTGGCGATGGTTGTCGTCTGCTGATGTCAGGGGCTTCGCGGGAGTCATGGCGGGGCCCGTCCCTTCGGCGCGGGTGGCTGTGTGCGGCCACCATGCGCCGTGCCCCCCGGTCTGAGTGGATCTTCAGGGTGGGCCGGGCCGTGCTATAAAAACCGTTTCGCGCGGGCCGTGCCTCGGCAGGCGTCCCGCCGGGAACGGGCCTGTACTCAGCCCCGGGAGAGTGCCTCGCACACCGCGAGGGACTCCCGCGCCGCCAGCTCCAGGGCTCCGGCACAGTGCCGCACCCAGACCCCGACACCCTCGGCGCCGCCCGCGACGTACGCGGCGAGCGCGGCACGGTAGTCCGGCTCCGTGCCGACACCCACATCCACACCCGGCACTGCGGCATCCGTGCCGGCCGCTCCCGCCGGGCCGGTGCGGTCGTGGTCGAGCTCGAGATGGCCGACGTCCGTTGCCACCAGTGCCTTCGGGTCCAGGCCGCGGCTGACCAGGACGAGGCGCGCGGCGGCCCGGGCGATGATCCCGTCGAGCGCGCCGAAGGGACGGATCGCGAGCAGCTCACCGTGCGTGATCGCCGCGACCACGATCGCGGGAGCCCTGGTCGGCACGGTCAGCACCGCGGTGAGCCCGTCCAGGCGCTGAGACATCTCCGCCGCCGGCATCGCCGGCACGGGCGGAGATCCCGCGACGTCCGTGACACCGGCCCCGGTGATGCTGGTCGGCGACCATGAGACGTCCGTTCGCGGCCGGCCGAGCACGTCGTCGGGAAGCAGCCCGCGCCCGGCGAGGACGTGCATGCGTGCCAGTGCCTGGCGCGGCGCGCGCTCCCAGGCGGGGGAGAGCGTGCCCAGCTCCGCGTAGAGGCGTACCGCTCCCAGCGTCACGGCGAGTGAGCGTTCCCACGGGTCGGCCGACTGGCTGACCGAGACCGCGGGCTGGTCGTTGTCGCGGCCGGTCTCGCCCAGCCGGGCCCGCAGCGCGTCCAGCGTGATGTCGTGGCCCTCCAGCGCGGCCGAGGCGCGGGCCGCCCGCAGCGATGCCTCGGCGGTCACCTCGGCACTGCGGCGCCGCAGGATGCGATGCCGAAGGAGCGCGTCGACGGCCGCGCGGGCCGCCGTCGCGGCCTCGTCGACACCGGGAATCGCCGCAACCTGGCTCAGTGGGTCGGTTCCGACGACTGATACCGACGAACGTGCTGTCACCCCGCAGACGCTACCCCGGCTGGGTTCGCCGGCACCGGCCCACCGTGCGGGCGGAAGGCGCCAGGTCGTCCGCCATCAGGTGTGTCATGAGGTGTGCCATGAAGCGTGAGGTGGGCGAATCGTCCTCCGGATCACATCGCTCCTTCGGGTTGTTGCCCCCCGTGGTCCGCAACGAGCGGTCACACTGCAGGCAGGGCATCCGGACGGGTCGGCCGCGTGACGGCGGCCGTGCGCGCTCCCGGGAGGGCATCGGTCCCGGATCTGACCGCGGGGTCCGCCGACCGACTTCGAGAGGGAGGGCCAGTGTGCCGATGACGACCGACAGTTCGCGAGCGGGGCGGGAACCGACGCTGGGGGAGCTGGTCGCGCTCGCGACCCGGGACATGTCGTTGCTGATCCGCCAGGAGATCGAGCTCGCCAAGGCGGAGCTCGCGCGCCAGGCGGTGTCGGCCGGGCTGGGCATCGGGTTCCTCGTCGCGGCGGCCGGTCTGGGCCTGGGCGCGTTCATCGCCGGCACGGTGTTCCTGGGCGAGCTGTTCACCTGGGCGGGCCTGGAGCGCTTCTGGGCGTACCTGTTGACGGCGGTGCTCTACCTCGCCGCGGCCGGCCTGCTCACGATCTTCGCCGTGACCAGGTTCAAGCGCCTCTCACCGCCCGAACGGACCATCCAGACCGTCCGCGACGACATCGCCTGGCTGCGCAACCCGACGAACGGGTCCAACGGCTCGGCGCGGGCGCGCACGAAGCCGGGAAACGCCGGAGCGCCACCGGCGCCGGCGGCGCACCTGGACGACGGCCCCAGCGCCCACTGAGGCCTCGGAGCCGCGGAGGCCCCTCTGGTCACTCAGGCCGCCGAGGTCCCGACGATCCGTGTGACGCGCGCAACCACTGGTCGGCACAGCCGCGGGATCTGCCATCCTTGCGAGCGATGGAGGATGCGACCCCCGAGTCCGCCACGGTTCTCGTCGACGGGCCGTGGCGCCACCGTGACGTATCGACCAACGGGACCCGCCTGCACGTCGCCGAGGCCGGCGAGGGGCCGCTGGTCCTCCTCCTCCATGGCTTCCCGCAGTTCTGGTGGACGTGGCGCAGCCAACTCCGGGACCTCCCGCGGGCCGGCTACCGGGTGGTCGCCGCGGACCTGCGCGGGTACGGCGCCAGCGACAAGCCGCCCAGAGGCTACGACGCGTTCACCCTGGCCGACGATGTCGCCGGCCTGGTACGGGCCCTCGGCGAGCGGGACGCGGTGATCGTCGGGCACGACTGGGGGGGCCTGCTCGGCTGGACGACCGCGGTCCGCCGCCCGCGGGTGGTGCGCGCGCTGGCGGTGATCGGCATGCCCCATCCGCTGCGGATCCGGCGCCAGATCGCCGCGGACCCCCGCGGGCAGGGCCTGGCCAGCCGCCACCTGGCCGCCTACCAGCTGCCGTGGCGGCCTGAGCGCCGCCTCGTCGCCGACGGGGCGGCGCACGTCGGCGAGCTGCTGCGCTCCTGGGGCGGACCGGGCTACCCGACACCGGAGACCGAGGCCCGCTACCGCCTCGCGATGCGGATCCCCGGAGTCGCGCACAGCTCCCTGGAGTACCACCGCTGGGTCGTGCGCTCGCTGTTCCGCCCCGACGGGGCACGTTTCGCCGAGCTGCTCCGGACGCCCGTGCGGGTGCCGACGCTGCAGCTGCACGGACGGCTCGACCGCTGTTTCCTGCCGTCCACGGCGGCCGGCTCGGATCGCCACGTGGCTGCCAGCTACTCCTGGCGGTTGTACGACGGGCTGGGCCACTTCCCGCACGAGGAGGACCCCGACACCGTCACCCGCGACCTGATCACCTGGCTGGCCGAGACCGCGCCCGAACAGGCCCCCATGGCCGAGGACGCGGCCGAACCGGCACCGGACGTCGAACCGGACGCCGAGCCGGCGGCTGAGCCGGACGTCGAGCCGGACGCCCGACCAGAGCCTGGACGGGAGTACGGGCGTCGGTGACCCGGCTCGTTCAGTCGCAGCTCTGGGTGCTCACCGGCACGAGGGCCTGCGCTCCCTGCCGCGCGGGCTCGCTGACCTCGTCGGCAGTCAGCACGTACCCGGTGTCGTCGTCGTCGGTGGCCGCGGCGAAGACCACGCCGTAGACCGTCCCGGCGCTCGACAGCAGCGGCCCGCCGGAGTTGCCCGGCCGCACCCGCCCGCGGATCGCGTAGATCTCGCGGCGAACCGTGCCGCGGGAGTAGATGTCCGGCGCCCGCGCGACCTGCTCGTTGCGGATGCGCGCGGGCTCGGTGGTGTATGGCCCGTCCTGGGGGTAGCCGGCGACGACCGCCGAGTCGCCCATGTCACCGGGCGGCGCGGACTGGAAGCGCAGCGGGGGCCGGAGCAGCCCCGGCACGTGCAGGACGGCCACATCCCGGTCGGGGTCGAACAGCACCACCTCGGCCGGCAGCGACCCGGAGTCCAGCTCCACGACAGCCTCGGTGACACCGGCCACGACGTGCGCGTTCGTCATCACCCGCTGGGGCGCGATGACGAAGCCGGTGCCCTCGACCTGCTTCCCGCACGACGGCGCCTGCCCCCGCACCTTGAGGATGCTCGCCGCGGCGTTCTGGACATCCGCCACGCTGACGATCGCAGGGTCCGGTGGATCGGTGGCCACGATGCGCTCGCCGTCCAGGCCGGCGAACACCTCGGGAAAGCCCTGGTCGTCCATGAGCCGGCGCAGGTCGGCGAAGGTGTGGCGGACGTCGTCGGGCATCGTCGTGTCGACGGTGCCCAGGACCTCGGATCCGCGGGCGGCGCGGGCGAGGGTCTGGAACGGCGAGCGGTCGACCGCGGTCGCGACGAGCCAGGCGACCAGCAGCACGGACACCCCGGAGAGCACGGCGCCGGCGACCGCGTCCAGCCGCTGGCCGGGCCGCCAGGTGAGCCGGCCGCGCAGGGCCGCTCCGAGCGCGGTGCCCGCGATCTGCCCGACGAGGGCCAGGCCCACCACGACGATGAGGCCGACCAGGGCGCCGTCCTCCTCGCGGCCGATGAGCTCGGCGAAGGGGCGCGCCACCTTGGCGCCGAGCACACCGCCGCCGAGGAAACCGACGAACGACAGAGCCCCCACCGCGAACCCCTGGCGGTAGCCGGAGACCGCGAACATCACGACCAGGACGATCAGGACGAGATCGAGAAGGTTCACCGGGGCTCGTCGACCGAGCTCAGACGATCACAAGCGTGGCTGTCATGCCCTGGTGCAGGGTGCAGACCACCGGATATCGCCCGGGCTTGTCGGCGGTGAACGTGATCGACTGGGAGTTGCCGGCGCTGACGATCCTCGTGGTGGCGCCGGGGATGGCGGAGATGACGAAGTTGTGCGGCGCGGACCCCTTCGCGACCGAGAAGTCGACTCGGATCGTGCCGGGGTGGGCGACGAGCTCGCGGGCCGAGAACGTCTGGTCCACCTGGCCGACCACGGCGAAGACCTGGGTGCCGTCACTGACGCTCGGGGTCAGCGTCGCCGCGGCCGAGGGTGTGCCGGCGTCGCCGCCGCCGCTCCCGCACCCGGTCAGCGCGGTGAGCACCGCCACGGCCGTGACCAGCGCGACCAGGGCCGATCGAGCGGATCTTGAGGTCATCTTCCGACGGTACCGCCCGCTTCGTCGAGCGGTCCCCGCGGCTCCACCACCGCGTGGGGGAGGGCCATGGCCGCGGAGATCGCCACGGTGATCTCGGGCACATCCACTTTCGTCTCGGTGTCCCAGGGGCGTTCCCATCCGCCGAGCCGCAGCAGGGCGTCGAGGACGCCCGCGGTGAAACCCCAGACCGTCATACCGCGGACGCGGAACGCCGGGCTGCCGAAGCCGGACGGATGCCACAGCAGGATCCGGTTCGCCGGGTCGGCGAGCTCCACGACGGGTACCCGGGCCACCGAGGACGTCTCCGCCGGGTCGACCGCGTCCACCGCGGTGGGCGTGTGCCACCAGGCGAGCACGGGGGTGACCAGGAAGTGGCTGGCAGCCAGGTAGAGGGGGCTGGCGGTGGCGAGGACCTCGACGCCGGCCGGGTCGAGCCCGACCTCCTCCTCCGCCTCACGCAGCGCCGTCGCGGCCCTCGACGCGTCGGTCTCGTCGGCGCCGCCGCCGGGGAACGCCGGTTGCCCGGCATGGTCGCGCATGTCGGCGGCCCGCTGCAGGAGCAGCACGTCAGGCCCGTCCGGACCCTCCCCGAACAGGATCAGGACGGCCGCCGCCCGCCCGCCCGGCCGCGTCTGGCGAGCGTGTCGCGTCTGGACGGGGATGCCGTCGCCCACCGCCGCCATCAGCGCGGTCAGCCATGGGGGAGCCGGAGCTCCGCCGCCCCTCGCCGGACGAGTGTCTCCGCCGGCGCTCGCGGAGTGGGCGTCCTGGCCGGCGTCCTGGCTGCTCGGATCCCCGGACGGCGCGAGGTCGCTCACCGGGCCGCCTCCGCGTCCCCGCGGACGAGACGCGCGGCCTCGGCCGGCTCGGTCGGGCCGGTGCCGAAGGACGGGCACATCCGCGCGATGGCGCAGGCGCCGCAGGCCGGCCGGCGGGCGTGGCACACCCGGCGGCCGTGGAAGATCATGCGGTCGGAGGCGATCGTCCAGTCGCGCCGCTCGATCAGCGCGGCGAGGTCGCTCTCGACTCGGACGGGATCGGTCTCGGTGGTCAGGCCGAAGCGGCGGGAGAGCCGCCCGACATGGGTGTCGACCGTGATCCCGGGGATGCCGAAGTAGTGGCCCAGCACGACGTTCGCGGTCTTGCGGCCCACACCGGGCAGGGTGACCAGGGCTTCCAGCCGGCCCGGGACCTCGCCGTCGAAGCGCTCGACCAGGGCGGCGCCGATGCCCATCAGCGAGTTCGCCTTCGCCCGGAAGAAGCCGGTGGGCCGCAGGATCGCCTCGAGCTCGTCGCGGTCCGCGGCGGCGTAGGCGGCGGCGGTCGGGTAGCGGGCGAAGACCCCCGGCGTGACCTCGTTGACCTTCTTGTCCGTGCACTGCGCGGACAGCACCGTGGCGACGAGAAGCTCCAGCGGACTGCTGAAATGCAGCGCGATGCGGGCGTCGGGGTGAAGCTCGCCGAGCGCGCGCACGATCCGCCGGGCGCGCCGGGTGCGCGCCAGCGCCGTCTCGGCTCGCGCGTCGACGGTGGTTACCATGCCTCGCAGCGTATCCGGCGTGTCGGCCCGCGGGACCCGTCGCTTCGCCGTGGTCCGGCAGGGCGCGTCGACCCCCCGGGTGCGGGCGCGGCGCCGACATCGGCGACCATGGACGGGCCATGTTTGTCTTTGCCGCGATCACGTTCCCATTGGTGCTGCTCGGGCTCCTGCTGGCGATGGAGCGGGTCGAGCGGCCACTCAACGCCGCCGACACGGGTAAGGGGCTCGAGGGCTTCCTCGACAGCGCCCGCCCGGACGAAGTCGCCACGTTCGTCCAGCAGGGCCTGCCGGCCGCGCTCGAGCGTTACCGGCGCCGACTCCGCCGCACGCCGCCGGGCAAGCACCGTGCCGCCTGACGGGCAACTCATGCGGCCCCGGGCGTGTCGCGTGTCGTGCCCTCCTGACCCCCGAACAGCCGTCCTGAACTGGGCCGGGCTGTGTCGATGTGACCCCCGCCGGGAGTGGCACGATCGGGCCGGTGCCGATCGGCCGTACTAGGCGGATTGTGACCTGGACCACTTTGGTGGTCCTTCTTGCGTCACTTTACGTATCAGAACAGAGCATTCGGGTGCATCTGCGTGACCTGGTCAGGCCGATGGGGGTCCCTGGCCGTGCTCTGCGTCCCGTGTCCTGGCATGCTCAGGGCGTGGACGATCTGCTAGCCCGCGTTCCGCTGTTCGCCGGGTTGTCCGAGCCCGACCGCCAGGCGCTTTCCGATCACCTGGACCGGCAGGACGTGACCCGTGGCGACGTGCTGTTCCGCGAAGGGGATGTCGGCGACCGCGTTTTCGTGGTTCTGTCCGGCAAGGTCAAGATAGGACGCCAGTCCGCCGATGGGCGGGAGAACCTGCTGTATGTGATGGGGCCGGGAGACCTGTTCGGAGAGCTCTCCCTGTTCGATCCCGGGCCGCGCACCGCGACGGCGACCGCCGTGACCGACGCGTCGCTCGTCGCGCTGGAGCACACCGCGCTGCGGCCATGGCTGCGTTCCCGGCCCGAAGCCGGAGCGCTGCTGCTGCGTGTGCTGGCCCGCCGCCTGCGGCGGACCAACGACACGATGGCGGACATGGTGTTCACCGACGTGCCCGGTCGCGTCGCCAAGGCGCTGCTCGACCTGGCCGACCGCTTCGGTGAACCGGCCCAGCCGGGTAACGAGGCGGCCGGGGTCCGGGTCGAACACGGCCTCACTCAGGAGGAGCTGGCTCAACTCGTCGGAGCCTCGCGGGAGACGGTGAACAAGGCCCTCGCCGACTTCGCCACCCGTGGCTGGCTCCGGCTGGATTCCCGTGCTGTCGTGCTGCTCGACCGTGAGCGGCTCGCCCGCCGGGCCCGCTGAACCCACCGCCGGTTTGAAAACCGGCCTGTCCCCTGCCCGTTCGTCCCCCGGATCCGTCGCCGCCGCCGGATCCGGGGGACGTATCCGTGCGGCAGACGTCCTCAGCGGTGTTCGCCAGCGGTACCCGGACCCGGCTACCGGCTGGTGCCCTCGGCGGGCGGCATCTCCACCGAGGGCACGGCCTCACCGGACGGGTCGGCCACCGGCACGACCACCGGCGATCCCGGCAGACGCGCCGCCGTCCTGGCCCGCGCCCTCGTCCCGTTCACGCTCACCTTCGCCAGCGCGGCCGCCGCGCCCAGCCCGTCCTGTGCGCTCAGGTCATCCTGGGCGGCCAGCCCGTCCTGGTGCGGTGTGCCCAGTCCATCCGCCACGCCCAGTCCGTCTGCTGCGTCGAGCCCGTCCGGTGCGTCGAGGGCATCCGGGGCGGATCCCGGCAGGGCCGCGAGCAGCCGCCGGGTCTGCGGCGCCTCGCTGATCGCGCCGGTGGCCGTCGCGGCGGCCAGGGCCTGCTCGTAGGCCTCGCGGCTGCCCTCGACGTCACCGTGCGCCGCCAGGACCGTCCCCAGCGCCCGGTATGCCAGCACCTGTGCCCGGACGTCCTCGGCGTCCACTCCGACCGCCTGGCGGGCCACCCGCAGGGCCTCGTCGGGCTCGCCCGCGTCGAGCAGGGTGCCCGCGAGGTGGGCGTAGGCCTGCCGGCGCGGGAACATCAGCGTCGCCGGCTCGCTGGCGGACAGCGCCCCCCGCAGCTCGGTGATCGCCTCGTCGAGGCGACCGCGCGCCCGCGCGATCTGCGCGACGAGCACCTTCGCCCCGAGCTGGGCGTGCGGGCGCAGTTCCAGCCGGTCCAGGTCGGCCAGGGCGCGCCGGGCGGCCTCCTCCGCGGCATCCACCTCGCCGGCGTCCAGCCTGGTCAGGCCGAGCAGCACCTGGGCGAAGGCGCCGATGAGCACATGCCCGGTGGACGCCGCCTCCGCGCACGCCTCGGTCAGCAGGTCCGCACCGCGCCGGGGACGGCCAGCCCCGCGGGCGGCCAGCCCGCGCGCGATGAGGGTCAGGGTGCGCCCCCAACTGTCGCCGGTCTCGGTGAACAGCTCCGCCGCGCGGGCCGCCTCGCTCTCGGCGGTCTCGATGTCGCCGAGCTCGGCCGCGGCGACCGCGTCGATCGTCAGGCAGACCGCCTGCCCCCAGCGCTCGCGCATCGACTCGGCGAGGTTGATGAGCACGCGGGAGACCTTGCGGGTCCGGGTGAGCTGACCCGAGAGCAGCAGGACGAGGGCCTCGGTGCCCGAGCACCAGCCGAGCCCGCCGGCGTCCTCCAGCCGCTCGAACACCGCGGACGCCTCGCGCAGCGTGCGCTCGGCCTGCGCGTAGTCCCCCCGGGTGGTGGCGCTCCACGCCAGGTGCTGCAACGCCCAGCCGACCCCGCGGGGGTCGTCGACCCGGCGGGCCAGGGAGAGCGCCTCGCGGTAGCGCTCCTCGGCGGCCTGGATGCGGCCGGCGGCGTACTCGAGCAGGCCGAGCCGGCGCAGCGCCGCGGCGACCGCCCGGTCGTCGCCGGCCCGGTGCGCGGCCTCCAGCGCCGTGATCAGCGACTGGCGGGCCTCCTCGCCGCGGCCCTGCTTCTGGCGCAGCTCACCGAGCACCGCGTAGGCGGCGGCCCGCCGGCTCGGGACGTTCACCCGCAGCGCCGGGCGCAGCGTGCGCTCCGCCTCGTCGAGGCGGCGCAGCCAGACCAGCGCCTCGGCGTGCAGGATCCGCACGTTGATGTCGTCGTCGCCGTCGATCACACCCCGCCCGAGCCGACGGGCGTCGGCGAGCAGGTCGGCAGCGGCCCGGTGGTCGTCGCGGGCCAGCGCCGAGCGGGCCAGCCGGACGTGCGCGTGGAAGCCGGCCTCCCGCGCCGACCAGGCCGGGTCGCCGGCGGGCAGCGCCATCGAGGCGGCCAGGTCGTAGGCGCGCAGCGCGTGCGTGGCGACGAAGGTCGACACCTCACGCGACGAACCGATCATCGCCGTGACGCCCCAGCGCGCGGCCGTGGCGTGCCGGCGGGCCCGCTCCACCTTCGGCAGGCCCGAGTAGGCGACGTCGCGCGCCATCGGGTGCACGAACCGCCACAGGGCCTCGCCCTGCCGCGGCGGGCGGACGATCTGGCGTTCGGTGAGCACCGACAGCGCGCGCTCGACCTCGGCCGCCGGGCGTTCGCCGACGACCTGGAGCGCCTCGGCGGGGAAGCGCGCGCCGAGCACGGCCGCCGCCCGCAGCGCCGCCTTGGCGGCCGCGTCCAGGTCGTCGATCCTGGCTGCCAGCACCGACTGGACGCCGGCGGGCAGGACGGTCGCCGCCAGAGAGCCCTCCAGCACCCAGCGCATCCCCTCGCCGCCGCCCGGGTCGGGCACCTGGTGCAGCAGACCGCGGTCCACCAGCAGGTTGAGCAGCTCGGTCAGGAAGAACGGGTTCCCGTGCACCCGGGCCAGCAGCTCGGCCTGGGTCGCCCGGGACAGGCCGGGCTCGCCCAGGTAGTCCTTGAGCAGGGCACGCGCCGCGCTCTCCGGCAGCGGGCTGAGCGCGATGCGGCGCGCGCCGACGAGATCGGAGAACTGCGGGCTCTCCCGGTCGAGCAGGACGAGCATCACCGGGCCGTTGAGGGTCGTCGTCAGCCGCCGCAGGGCCGTCGTCAGCCGGCTGGTCGCCCACTCCAGGTCGTCGACGACGACCAGCACCGGGTTGCGGACCGCCAGCGCGCTCAGCAGGAGGCCGACCGTCTCGACGGCGTCGTCGGCGGCCCGCTGGACCGCCTCGCCGTGGGAGGCCCGGCCGACCGGGTCACCCGGCGGGGTGGTCGCCCCGGCGCTGGGACGGCGGTCCGGCGGCACGCCGAGCATCCCGAGCAGGCGGTCCCCGATGCCGCTCGGCAGCTTCGTCTCGAAGATCGGATGGGTGAGGCCGGCGACCGTGCGGCGTACCCGGTCGGCGACCCGGTCGAGGGTGTCGCCGTCGGTGATGCCGCACGCCCCGCGGATGAGGTCGATCAGCGGGGCGAGGTCGCGGACGTCGCCGTGGCGCACGGTGCGCCCCCACAGCACGGTCGCGCCCGCGGCCTCGGCGGTCTCGGCGAGCTCCCGGGCCAGCCGGGTCTTGCCGATGCCGGCCTCGCCGATGATCACAGCCATGTCGGGCTGGCCGGCGTCGACCACGCCGGCGAAGTAGCGGCTGAGCTCGGCCAGCTCCTGCTCGCGCCCGATGAACGTCGCGTCGTCGGCCAGGCCCGGCCGGGCGATGTTGGACGGGCGCAGGCTGACCAGCTCGTAGGCGGGCACCGGCTCGCGCTTGCCCTTGAGTACCAGGGGCGGCAGATCGCGCCAGGTGGCGACGGAGCGGGTGGCGGTGACCGTGTCCCGGCCGGCGTAGACGGTGCCCACCGCGGCCGCTCCGGACAACCGCGCGGCGGTGTTCACCGTGTCCCCGATGACCGTGTAGGACAGCGCCGCCTGCACACCGGCGAGCACCTCGCCGGTGTTGACGCCGACCCGCAGGCCGAGCGGGCTGCTGTCACCGCCCTCGTCCTTGATCAGGCGACGGGCCGTCTCCTGCATCGCCGCCGCGGCGCGCACGGCGCGTTCCGGGTCGTCCTCGTGCGCCGTCGGGGCGCCGAAGACGGCCATGATCCCGTCGCCGCTGAGGTTGTCGACCCGCCCGCCGACCTCGTCGACCTCGCGCGCGAGCGCGGCGAGGACCCGGTCGGTGACCTCGCCGACCCGTTCGGGGTCGCGGTCCTCCGCCCAGGCGGTGAAGTCGGACAGGTCGCCGAACAGGACGGTGACGACCCGGCGCTCGGCGGCCTCGGCGCGCGGCGTGTCGGTCTGGGTGAACCGGAGCCCGCAGTTGAAGCAGAACCGCCCGCCGGGCACCGTCGGGGTGCCGCATCTGGGACAGACCAGGGGACCGGTCGTGGGGGAGCTGATCACCATCGTGGATCGGTTCCTCTCCGCCGGATGATCGCTGGGCCGCGCGAACCGCTGGGTCGGAAGGCCGGGTGGGGGCCGGCACCGGAGCGCGCGCGGTCGGTAACGTCCCGCGGGTACGAGGGCCCGCGGTTGGTACCAATGGTCCAAAGGGTCACAAAGCGCACGAGCGGTCTCCTCCGCCGGAAAGTTTAGTGGCCTTCGTCTCCCTTTCTGGATCAAGGTGTGTCGGATGACCGACCTGGCCCCGTTCGCGGGGATTCCAGACCGCGAGCGGCCCGGCCTCTATAGTGGCGCAGCTCACTTGCCTACCCGGTTTCCGGGATATGACCCGCGTCTTTCGGCAGGTTGCGGCCAGCCTCTGAACGTCCACACCGGCCCCGCCGGCTACCCGCGGTGACCGCCGCCAGGGCCCTGACCTGCGCGGGGCGTGGCGGACCGGCGTGTGCCGGGGTGACCCCGCGCGCGCCGCGGCGGGTGGCTCAGCGTGGGCGGAGGTAGTCCAACTGGGCCCGTACCGACAGCTCGGCCGCCGGCCAGAGTGCCACGTCGACGTCCGCGTACACGATCCGGACCACGTCGATCGGCGTCACCTGCTCGGCCGACGCACCCAGATCGGCTAACGCGGAGACCACCTGATCGAGCCGCCGGGCCCGGTGCTCCAGGTAGGCCTCGGCCGCCCGCCCGGCCGCTGGCAGCTCGGGGCCGTGGCCGGGCAGCACGGTGGTGTCGCCGAGCTCGCGCAGCAGGCGCAGGCTCGAGAGGTAGTCGGCGAGCCGGCCGTCGGGATGGGCGACGACCGTGCTGCCGCGCCCCAGGATCGTGTCGCCGGTGAGCACGGCCGGGTGCTCGTCGTCGCCGGCCAGCACGAAGGACAGCGAGTCCGAGGTGTGCCCGGGGGTGGCCAGCACCCGCAGCTCGATCCCGGCGGCGGCGACGACGTCCCCGGCGCCGAGGCCCTCCGAGCCGAGGCGGTGCGCGGGGTCGAGGGCGCGCACCTGCGCCCCGGTCAGCGCGTGCAGCGTCGCGGCGCCCTCGCTGTGGTCGGAGTGGCCGTGGGTCAGCAGGATCGTGCGCACCAGGCCGGCGGCCGCGACCCGGGCGAGGTGCTCGCCGTGGTCGGGGCCGGGATCGACGACCACGCAGCCGGCGTCGCCCGGTGACCGCAGGATCCAGGTGTTCGTGCCGTCGAGGGTCATCGGGCCGGGATTCGGCGCGAGGACGACGGAGGCCAGCTTCGTGACCCGGCGGAGGGCGGTCACCGCGGGACACCACCGCGGGTGCCCGCGGCCGGTGCCGGGGCGGTTCCCGAAGGCGTGCCCGGCTCGGTGTCGGGGGCACCGTCCAGCGGTGTGCCGGGGGCACCGTCCGGCGGTAACAGGTGTGGGAACGACAGCTGCCAGGTGCCGTCGCCGGCGACGATCCTCGCCATGATCGGCTTCAGGTCGCGGGTGCGCGCGGCCGCGAGCGCACCGGCGACGTCGTCGTAGGCCGACAGCTCCGCGAGGGTGAAGGCGGTGGGCGGGAGCATACCGATCTCGCCGGCGACAAACCGCTCCATCGCCTCCGCCGGACGGATCCACAGCATCCCGTCAGCCTCGGTCGAGAGCTCCGTCGCGAGCTCGCCCGGCAGCTGCCCGGCCGGCAGCGCGGCGACGAAGAACCTGGTGTCGTACCGCCGTGGCTCCAGCTCGGGGGCTATCCAACGGGTCCACGGGGCCAGCAGGTCGGCCCGCAGGGCCAGCCCGCGGCGGGTCAGCAGCTCGGCGAGGCCACTGCGATGGCTCTCCATCGCCCGCCGCTCGGCGGCCCAGCCCGGATTGCCCGTGCCCGGAGACACGGTTCCACCCGCCGGGACGGCGAGCAGGACGCCGCACTCCTCGAAGGTCTCACGGACGGCCGCGCAGACCAGGGCCCGCGCGCGGGCGGGATCGTCGTCCAGCCCCGGCATCGCCTCCTCGGCGGAGGGCCCGACCCACGGGAGATCCTCGGCGGCGTCCGACGGGTCGACCCGCCCGCCAGGGAAGACGTGCATGCCGCCCGCGAACGACATCGCCCGGGTGCGCCTGAGCAGGTAGGCCTCGATGCCGGAACCGGCCGGCGCGTCGCGCAGGAGCACAACGGTCGCCGCGTCCCGGGCGGGTGCCGGGTTGGCGGCCAGCCGAGCCAGCCGGAGTTCCTCCTCCGGTTCCATCCGGCGGGACGTGCCGAACCGGGCGACGATTGCCGCCTGATGATCAGCCATCCTCTGATGGTAGACAGTAGGGCCGACAGAAGCCGAGGTCAGCCGGCCACGCGGGCGACGAGCTCCACCTCCACGGGCGCTCCCAGCGGGAGCGCCGCGACCCCGACGGCGGAGCGCGCGTGCAGTCCGGCGGCACCGAAGACGGCGCCGATCAGCTCGCTGGCGCCGTTCAGGACGACCGGCTGGCCGACGAATCCCGGCGCGCTCGCGACGAAGCCGACGACCTTCACGATCCGGGTGATCGTGTCCAGGCCACCGGCCACGGCCGCGGCGGCGGCGAGCGCGTTGAGCGCGCACACGCGGGCCAGCTCAGCGGCCCGCTCGGCGGTGATCTCCGCACCGACCAGGCCGGACGCCAGCAGCTTCCCGGCCACCAGCGGGAGCTGCCCCGCCGTCCAGACCAGATCGCCGTCGCGCACCGCGGGGACATAGGCCCCGGCCGGGGTGGGCACCGCCGGGAGGACCAGCCCGAGCTCGGCGAGCCGCCCGGACGGCGTCGTGGCGGCCGCGGGCGGGACGGGAGCGGTCATCGTCGGAGTCGACCTTCTGTCGAGGAGGGCACGTCAGGGAACAGGGGGGCGGGGCGGGGACGACCGTCCCGTCGCGGGCGGACGTCCCTACTGGGACTTCGGCCGCTTGAAGTACGCCACCAGGCTCTCCGGGTTGGGCCCGGGGACGACCTGGACGAGCTCCCAGCCGTCGGCACCGAAGTTGTCGAGGATCTGCTTGGTGGCGTGGATCAGGAGCGGGGCAGTCATGTACTCCCACTTGGTCTGCATGACGATGGACCCTAGAGCATCCGCGGACCGCCACCCGGTTGGGTAGGCGGTGTGGCCGCCGTGACGAGGGTCCGGGGCGTGGCAGTCCGGATCGGCGGCCCACGGGTACGGTCGAGCACGTGACCGGTGACGACAACGCGCCAGCGGCGACCGCCGGCCCCTGGGACTGTCGGTTGCACATCGTCACCGGCAAGGGCGGCACGGGAAAGACCACGATCGCCGGCGCGCTGGCCGTCGCGCTGGCCACCGGGGGGCGCCGGGTGCTGCTGACCGAGGTCGAGGGGCGCCAGCAGATCGCCCAGCTCTTCGATACCCCGCCGCTGCCCTACCGCGAGCGCAAGGTGGCGAGCGCGCCCGGCGGCGGCGAGGTCTTCGCGCTGGCCATCGACGCGGACGAGGCGTTGCTGGAGTACCTCGAGATGTTCTACAACCTGCGCCGCGCGGGGCGGGCGCTCGGCCGCATCGGCGCCGTCGACTTCGCCACCACGGTCGCCCCCGGTGTCCGTGACGTGCTCCTCACCGGCAAGGTGAAGGAGGCCGTCAACCGGCCGGACGGCACCCGCCCGAGTGGGCTCGCCTACGACGCGGTCGTGCTCGACGCGCCCCCCACCGGCCGGATCGCCCGTTTTCTGAACGTCACCGCGGAGGTCGCGGGGCTGGCGCGGATGGGCCCGATCAGGGCACAGGCGGACAGCGTGATGGCGGTGCTGGCGCCCGAGCGGGCGGCGGTCCACCTGGTCACCCTGCTCGAGGAGATGCCGGTCCAGGAGACGGTGGACGGCATTCGGGAGCTGCGCGAGGTGGGCCTGCCGGTCGGCGCGGTGGTGGTGAACATGGTGCGCAGCCCGCTGCTCGCCCCCGGCGATCTCGACCTGGCCCGGCGTGGCCAGCTCGACCGCGAGGAACTGGCCACCGGCATCAAGGAGACCGGCATCGAGCCGACCGAGGAACTGATCTCGAACCTGGCCTGGGAGGCCGCGCAGCACGCCGAGCGGGTCGCGCTGGAGACGGCGCAACGTGCCGAGATCGCCGCGCTGGGACGTCCGGTCTACGAGGTGCCGCTGCTGGCGGACGGCGTGGATCTCGGTTCGCTCTACCGGTTCGCCGAGATGCTCCGAGCCCAGCGGATGGTGGCATGACCCCCGCGGGCGAGAACCCGGCTGACCCGACCACCGGCACGGACCCGACCACCAGCACGGAGCCGACCACCGGCATGGGCACGGCCGGTGGCTCCGCGGGCGGCCGCGGGCGGGCCGGTGGCGGGCCGCCGTCCGGTGGCGCCGATGGCGCCGGTGAGAGTGGTTCCGGCGCGACGGCCGGGAAGCCGACCCGCGCCGCGGGGTCACGCGCTACGGGATCACGTGCTGCGGGGAAGAAGACCACCACGGGGCGGGCGAAGGCGACGCCCGGATCGCCGCGGAAGGCGACCGGGGCCCGTAGGGCCACGGGACGGGGTCAGCGGACGGCGCCGAGCCGGCCGCGGCCGCGTCCGCATCCGCTCGGGGTCCCGCGGTTGGACGTCGACGCCATGCTCGACAACGAGCGGATCATCGTGTGCTGCGGGTCGGGTGGGGTCGGCAAGACCACGACCGCCGCCGCGCTCGCGCTGCGCGCCGCCGAGCGTGGCCGGCGCGTGGTGGTACTGACGATCGACCCGGCCAGGCGCCTCGCGCAGTCGCTCGGCCTGACCGCGCTCGACAACAACCCCCGCGAGGTCGCGGGGGTCGACCCGGCCGCCGGTGGCCATCTCGACGCGATGATGCTCGACATGAAGCGGACGTTCGACGAGATCGTCCTCGACCACAGCACGCCCGAACGGGCCGAGGCGCTGCTGGCGAACCCGTTCTACCAGTCGCTGTCGTCGTCCTTCGCCGGTACGCAGGAGTACATGGCGATGGAGAAGCTGGGGCAGCTCGACGCCAGCGGCTCCTGGGACCTGATCGTCGTCGACACCCCGCCGACCCGTTCGGCGCTGGACTTCCTGGACGCGCCGAACCGGCTCGGCGACTTCCTCGACGGGCGCCTGCTGCGCCTGCTGCTGGCGCCCGCGAAGGCCGGTGGCCGGGCGTACGCGAAGGTCATCGGAGCCAGCCTGGGCATGTTCACCCGGGTCATCACGAAGGTGCTCGGCGCGCAGCTGCTGGCCGACGTGAGCCAGTTCGTGGCCGCGTTGGAGACGATGTTCGGCGGTTTCCGGGCCCGCGCCGACGAGACGTTCCGCCTGCTCGCGGCGCCCGGCACCTCTTTCGTGGTGGTCGCGGCGCCCGAGGCGGCCGCGCTGCGGGAGGCGTCCTACTTCGTGGACCGGCTCGACTCGGACGGCATGCCGCTCGCGGGACTGATCGTCAACAGGATGCACTTCTGCGCCGCCTCCGCGCTGACCGTCGAGCGGGGGCTGGCCGCCGCTGAGAATCTCACCGACCACGGCGAGCATCCGCTGGCCGCGGCTGTGCTGCGTATCCACGCCGACCGGGCGCGGCTCGCCGAACGTGAGGTCCGGCTGCGTGAACGGTTCACCAGTGCCCATCCGGACACGGCACTCGTCGAGGTCGAGGCGTTGTCCGAGGACGTCCACGACCTGGCCGGGCTGCGGGAGATCGGTCGCGCGCTCGCCGGGGACGAACGGGCCGCGGCGGCCGGCTGACCGGCCGGGGAACGGCGGGTGGGAGCGCGCGGCGCGTGTTCTGGGGGAGGCCGACGTGGAGGTGGCTGGCGTAGGCACCTGGCGGGGTCCTGCCGTAGGTACGAAGGGTCGTTCCGCGGGACCCGTCGGGGACCGCGTACGGAACTCGATGCACTCGCTCGATGCACTGACTCAACGCACTGAACTGGCTTGACGCACTGAGATGACGGCCCCGGGAATCGCGCCGGTGCGATGTGAACCCGGGTCCAAGGAGGGCCTCCGCCCGTCCGGGCCATACACAGGAACGTGTTGCCCGGGATGTTGCGGGGGACCAGCGCCACTGGTGGAGACTTCACCGCCCATCCGGGCTATACGCGACTCGGATGGAAACAACTGTGTACTGCTGGTGTCACGTTCGGGGTGGTGGTGTCCGCTCGACCCCGCTGTCGTCGGACACCTCCGGATGAGGGCTCGAGGCCGGGCTAGCCGGCGGACGCGGAGCGGTGATCCGCCTGGGCGTCCGCGAGCAGCTTCCGCCAGGACGTGACGTCCGGACGGCGGCGGAGCAGCGCGCGGCGCTCCCGCTCGGTCATTCCTCCCCAGACGCCGAACTCGACATGGTTGTCGAGGGCGTCCGCCAGGCACTCGGTGCGCACGACGCACCCGAAGCACCTGGTCTTCACCCGGTTCTGGGCCGCTCCCTGGACGAAGAGCTCATCCGGGTCGAGGTCGCGACAGGCGGCGTGGGCCGTCCAGTCGCCGTCGGCGGTGGAGCCGACGAGCCCGGTCGTACTGGTACGGCGTGACAGGCTGACGGGTGGGGTCAGGCTTGTGGTCATGCCACCTGCCTTTCTTCTCGAGTCCGGGTCAGGGGGCCCGTGCGGGTGGTGACGTGGCGTTGAACCGAAACCGTACGGAGTGGCGTGGCCACGGCACAGACCCCACACGGGTGGTTGTCCAAATGACTAGTCCGGGCCATTGATCCCGATCGCCGCAGTAGTGCGATCTGTGACGCCCGTGTGTCACTTCGGTGACGCAACCGTGACCTTGCTGTGGCGTCGTAGTCTTAGTTCGATGAGGTAGCCGTTCGGACGCCTTGCCGTGCGTGCCCGTGTGGTCCCGGGCGGGCAGTGTGCGGGACCACAGTCCTGGACTGGCGGGCCCCGGGCGGGCACGGTGTTTGGGTCAGCGCAGTACTCGATCAGCGCCTCGGCCGCGGCCGGTGCGGGCACCTGACGAAGGCGGGCATCGTCGACGGCAGCGGAGGACTCGAGCAGGGGGTCCCGGGCTCAGTGTTCATACCAGGCCGAAACACCGGTGAAGCGCCGGTCGCCGAAGCCGGGACCGAGCCCCGGGGCGTTCCGTGCACCCAGCCGTTCCCCGTGTTCCCCGTGTTCCCCGTGTTCGGAGCGTTCCCTGCGCCACGGTGGGTCCAGGCGTGATCCGGTCGAAACTCCGCGGCGCTGCCGACGCGCGGTCCACGTGGCAATCAGGCCTGTCCGCGCCGGCCTCCGGCCCAGCCTCACGGCATATCGGGCCCGACTCGGCGCGCCGCCGCCGAGTCACACCGAAACGGCTGCTCGGCGTCCTCACCACCAGCGTGGCGGCGGGCGTTCTGGTCGGCATGCTCGCGCTGCCCGTCATCGGCCTGGCCGGCGTGACCGCCAAGGGCGGCGCGGACCATTTCCTTTCTCTCCCCGCGAATCTGACCGTCCCCCCGCTGGCCCAGCCCTCGCGCATCCTGGACGCCGCCGGAAACCAGATCGCGGTGCTGCGCGGCGAGCAGGACCGCGAGATCGTCACCCTGGACAAGGTCCCGCCGCAGATGCGCCAGGCGATGATCGACATCGAGGACGCGCGCTTCTACGAGCACACCGGCGTCGACTACCGCGGAATGATCCGCGCGTACCTCGCCAACCAGGAGTCCGGCGGGGTCACCCAGGGCGGATCGACCCTCACCCAGCAGTACGTGAAGAACGTCCTGCTGGCCTCCGCCCGGACACCGGAGGAAAAGGCGGCCGCGACCGAGCAGACGGTCGACCGCAAGCTCCGCGAAGCCCGTTACGCGCTGTATCTGGAAGAACACCTCACCAAGGACGAGATCCTCGAGCGGTACCTCAACATCGCCTATTTCGGCGACGGCGCGTACGGCGTCCAGGCGGCCGCCCGGCACTACTTCAACATCGACGTCAGCCAGCTCGGCGTCACCCAGTCGGCGATGCTGGCCGGCCTGGTGAAGAACCCCACCGCGTACAACCCGGCGCTTCACCCGCAGGCCGCCAGGGAACGCCGCAACATCGTCCTCGACCGGATGCACGAGCTCGGCCACCTCGACGCCGCCGCGTGGGAGGCAGGCCGGGCCGAGGAACTCGTCCTCGACCGCCCGGCGCGGTCACCGGACGCCTGTCAGGACTCCTCAGCCCCCTTCTTCTGCTCCTACGTCCGCCAGGTGCTGCTGGCCGACCGGACGTTCGCCGCCACCCCCGAGGACGCCCGCCGGCTGCTGTTCGAGGGCGGGCTCACCATCCGGACCACGCTCGACCCGGTCGCGCAGGGCGCGGCGCAGACATCCGCACGAGAGGTGATCCCCACCGGGAACCGGGTCGCCGCCGGCGTCGCGATGGTGCAGCCGGGCACCGGCAACGTGCTGGCACTCGCCGTGAACCGGGATTACGGCACGCCGGACGACAACCAGCCGCCGGCGCTGACCGCCGACTTCGTCCACACCAAGGAGATCTACCCGGTCGACCCCGACTCGTTCTCGCCCGGCTCCACGTTCAAGGTCTTCACCCTGGCCGCGGCGCTGGAGAACAACATCCCGCTGTCGACCACCTTCCACTCGCCGCTGTGCTATCACTCGGACCGCTTCCCCAACCCGGATCCGGGCGGGAAGAACTGCTACAGCAACGCCGACCCGAGCGAGGACGGCTTCTACTCCCTCACCACGGCGACCTGGAACTCGGTCAACACCTACTACATCCAGCTCGCCGAGCGCCTCGGCGTCATGAAGACCGCCGAGATGGCCCGCCGGCTAGGCGTCTCCTCCTGCCGGATCCGGCCGAATGAAGAGAACGACCCCAAGTGCAGGGGCGGGGGGATCGGACCGGTCGACGGCTCGGCGATCCTCGGCTCGAACGAGATCAGCACGCTGGACCTCGCCACCGCCTACGCGACGCTCGCCGCCCGCGGAAACCGCTGCTATCCCCGCACAGTGCTCTCGATCACACAGCGCGTCGGGACGGCTGACCGTCCGCTGGCCTTCAACACGGGAAAGCCGTGCGAACAGGTCCTCGCCCCCGGGATCGCGGACACCGTCGCCTCGGTTCTCCAGGGCGTCATCAACCACGGGACCGCGTCCGGGAACGCGCAGATCGGACGTCCGGCGGCGGGCAAGACCGGGACGGCCGAGGGATTCAGCACGGCGTCCTTCGCCGGCTTCATCCCGCAGCTGGCCACCGCGGTCACCCTCGCCGACCCGCGCGGCCCGACGACTCATCAGCTTCGCAACGTGCTCACCAGCCGCGTGGTGTTCGGCGGCGGATTCCCGGCCCAGATCTGGGCCCGGACGATGACGCGCACGATCGACGGCCTGGCGCTGCCCGTCATGCCACTGCCGGCGCCGGACAACACCCAGCCGCAGGTGCCCAAGAAGGCCCTGCCGGACGTCCGCGGGCAGAGCCAGCAGGCGGCCGAGTACGCCCTGCGCTCGCTGGGATTCCGGGTCCGCTCGGAGACCGTGCCGCACGTGGCCCCGCCCGGGATCGTCGTCGGCATGGCTCCCGTGCCCGGGGGGGAGGTCTCCATGGATACCGAGGTGGTGCTCCAGGTGTCCGGCGGCCTCACCGGCGCGGTGCTGCTGCCGAACGGCGCCGGCGCACGCCCCGGCCAGCCCGCCGCCCCACCGGCGGGGGACGGCCGCGCAGGCGTCCCGGGGCTGCCGGACCTGCGCAACCAGCTCCGGAACTGAAGGCCGGCGCGGCGCGGCGGGATCCGGCTGTCAGGACTCGCTCAGCCGCGCGCGGACGAGCTCGGACACCCGCTTCCCGTCCGCCCGGCCGGCGATGCGCGCCTGCGCGGCCTTCATCACCTGGCCCATCGCCTTCATGCCGGTGAGCCCGAGCTCGGCCAGCACCTCGTCGATGATCGCTCGCAGCTCGTCCTCGCCGAGCTGGCTGGGCAGGTAGTCGGCGAGAACGTCACCCTCGGCGTTCTCGCGGCTGGACTGCTCGGGCCGCCCGGCGGCGGCGAACGCCTCCGCGGCCTCCCGGCGCTTGCGGACCTCCCGGGCCAGGATCTTCTCGACCTCGGCGTCGTCGAGCTCCCGGGCGGTGGTGCCGGCGACCTCCGCGTCCTTCACCGCGGCGAGGGCAAGGCGCAGCGTCGACAGGCGCAGGTCGTCACGTGCTCGCATGGCGACAGTGAGATCCTCGCGCAGCCGCTCCTTGAGTGTGCTCATGGTCGCCGAGCCTACGGCCCGCCCGCACCGGCGGCCACGCGGTTTCCGTTCAGGTGCAGCCGCTGGTCCGGTTCGCGCCGGTGCGGCCGTTGGTAGACGGCGCCGACGCGACCGGGGACTTCCGCCGGTGTGGCGGGACCTGTCCGCCGGGGTGGTCGGACACGTCCGCGGGCGTGGCACCGGGCAGCCGGGCCGTCGTGCGGCTGGGCGAGACTGGAGCGATGCGACCGATGCGACCGAGCCGGGGAACTGTCCGCGCGGTGTCGGGGCTCGCGGCCGCGGGTCTCGGCACCGCGCTCTACGCGGGCGTCTACGAGCGGACCGCCTACACCCTGCGCCGGCGCGAGGTGGCGGTTCTCGCGCCGGGAAGTACCTCTCTGCGCCTGCTGCACATCTCGGACCTGCATGTCACCCCGAACCAGCACGGCAAGTTCGCCTGGCTGTCGGATCTGGCCCGGCTGGTCCCCGACCTCGTCGTGCTCACCGGCGACGTGCTCTCGCACCCCCGGGCCCAGGCTCCGCTGCTCGCCGCGCTCGACCCGCTCTTCACGTTCCCCGGCCTGTTCGTGCCGGGCAACAACGACTACCACGCACCGACGTTGCGCAGCCCACACCGCTATCTCGGACGCACGAACACGCCCGGGCCGAAGGGCCCGGCGCTCGACTGGGCGGGTTTCGCCCGCGCGCTCGCCACGGCCAGCGGCTGGCGTGAGCTGACCAACATCCGGGGCACGATCGACATCGGGGGCCGCACCCTCGACCTGCGTGGGGTCGACGACGCCCGCCTGCGCCGCGACCGGCTCGCCCTGGTCTCCGGCCCACCCGAGCCGGGCACGGCGCTGGGGCTCGGCCTGTCACACACCCCCGAGCCCAGGGTGTTGGACGCCTTCACGGCGGACGGGGTCGACCTCATCCTCTCCGGCCACACCCACGGCGGACAGATCCGGCTGCCCGGCTACGGCGCGCTGGTCACCAACTGCGGCATCGACCGGGAGCGGGCCTGGGGCCTGTCGCGGCACGCGGCGGGCGGGCGGCACTCCTGGCTGCACGTGTCCGCCGGGCTCGGTACCTCACCGTTCGCCCCGTTCCGCTTCAACTGCCGCCCGGAGGCAACGTTGCTCACGCTCACCGAACGTCGCTGATCCGTGCCCGTCCCCGGAGGGCAGGCCGGCGGTCCCGAGGGCGGGCTGGAGGGCGGGCGAGCCGGCGGAGCGCCGGTGCCGGCCCGGTGGACCGTTCCGAAAACCGGGGTACCCCGGCACGCCACTCGGATCCTTGCGTCTAGTACACTGAGCCACGGTCGCGGGGTGTGGCGCAGCTTGGTAGCGCGCTTCGTTCGGGACGAAGAGGTCGTGGGTTCGAATCCCGCCACCCCGACCAGCTAGAGGCCACTTTCGATCATTGAAAGTGGCCTCTTCGCCGTTCTGGGCGACCATCTGAGCCGCCGGCCCTCCGCCCACCGGGCTGAGAAGATTCAACTCATCGGGAATCTCCCCGAGGTCGCCGGAGACAGCCGGGGATTTCGGACGGCTCGAACCGCCGCGGTTGCTCGGAACCGTACATAGAGACGTGGCCGGCGGGGCGTGCCGACTTGGTTGGGCCCGCGGCGGGCCCGGTAAGACGTGCGATCTCTTTGTGTCAGGTCTGTGACGTTTCGTGGCGGGCCTGGGATGCTGGGGCGGTGCCAAGGGGGGACAAGCCGGCTCGTCCATACCGAGTACGGGCGGCTGTGGTGCTCGGTGTTGTGGCCGTCGGCATGGTCGTCCGGGTCGCCGCGGTCGGCGGCGGGCTGACGGTGGGCGACCGTGTCGGCGGTGGGACGTCCGTACGGGCTGCGCTCCCATGCGTGTGACGCCGACCCGGGTCGTCCTGGCGGACGACGCGCCGCTGTTCCGTCAGGCCATCGCCTGGCTGCTGGAGCAGCACGACTTCCAGGTCGTGGGGCAGGTGAGCGACGCCGACGGGCTGCGTAACGCGGTCTCGGCGCTACACCCCGACATCGCGGTCATCGACATCCGCATGCCTCCCACCGGCCGGCTGGAAGGGCTGGAGAGCGCGGTGGAGCTGCGCGCCCGGCATCCGGACCTCGGGGTGCTGCTGCTCTCGCACTACCTGGAGTCGCATTACCTTCCGGTGCTTTTCGGTGCGAACGCCCGGGGCGTGGGCTATCTGCTCAAAGAGCGCGTGACCGGCATCGAGGCGTTCGTCGAGGCCGTCACCCGGGTCGCGGCGGGCGGCTGCGTTCTCGACCCCGAGGTCGTCGACCTGATGATCGCCGCCCGGTCGCGGCGTGATCCCCTGCACACCCTGACCGCCCGTGAACGGGAGGTGTTGGCGCTGATGGCCGAGGGCCGTTCCAACCAGGCGATCAGTGCCCGGCTGGTTCTCACTCCCAAGACGGTCGAATCCCATGTGCGCAGCATTTTCACCCGGCTTGGCCTGGCACCCGAACCGGACGATCACCGGCGGGTTCTCGCGGTGCTCACCTATCTGCGAGCACATCACTGACCGACGTGTTCAGGGCGCGCCGACGACGCGATCCGGCCCGGCTACCGACTGGCCGTCGAGGTCGGGAAGCTGCGGGACGAGCAGCACGATGTCCGGGGTGACGGCGACCGTCGCGGCCAGTCCGGCCCATCCTGTCCGGCGTCACCGACGACCCGGTAGCCGCCGGCCGTCAGGATGACGCCTGCCAGGGCACAGAAATCCGCGTGGTTATCTGTGAGAAGGGCCGTGGCGGACATTTGTCCGAGGATGCCACTCGAAGCCGGTTCCGGTTTCAGGGCTACCCCTGATGTTGGCCGCTCCCGGAAAGATCAGGCTCATCTTCGTGACCGATCATCCTTCGGGGGAAACAGCGCCCGTGGGAAAACGGCACCCGCGCCGGTCAGCCGGATCGCCGGCCACATCCGCCGCGGCCGGTCCGGTGAACCCGGGCCAGCGCGCCACGGGGGGGTGCGCTGGCCCATCGGGCCAGCGTGGTTCCGCGCGCCATGAACGCCTGTTCACTCACAGCCGGGGGGCCTTGCAGTGACGTCTCAGGTGAGCATCGATCTCAGGACGGGCGTACCGAAGGAAGGCGAGACCCGTGCGGTGGCGGCGAAGCCGAGGAGGCGGCGGCGGAAGGATCGTACCGGGTTCACGGCGGTGGCCCGGGCCGGTCGGCGCCGCGCCGCGGGATTTCTGCTGGCGGTCGTTGTTCTAGTCGGCGCCAGTGCCTGCCAGGCCGAATACAAGCCACCATTCGCGCCCATCGTGTTCGCCATCGACGAGAACGGCAACATCGACGTCAGCGCGAGTCGTGACCTGGTGACCCCGATCGGCACCTTCACGATCAGCGAATCGGTTGCATTGCCGCGGGACGTCCCATCGGACCGAACTCTGATGATCCTTCGTCACAAGGTCGCCGGTGAGCTGAGGGATGCTTGGTTCACGCTGCTGGCCGCGGTGAACCTGCACTTCTCCGTGGACGGCGCGAACCGACTCGTCCCGCAGGCCGAGGAGAACGTCGCGCTGTTGGAGGTGACCGGCCCGGCGACCGGGGTGGTCGCCGAAGCGACAGACGACGACTCCGGTGACCGTTTCGAATCCGAGCAGGTCGAGGTACTGCCGGAGGTCCCCGAGGACACGGACCCCTCGGCCGCACCGGACGACGGCGGGCCGAGTGGAGGGCCGAGCGGTGGGTCGGGTGAGCCGGGCATCGAGGTGACACCGGAGACGCTGAGTTGCGATGACTCGGGGTGCGCCGGGACCGTGACCGTGGAGAGCAGCGGCACCGGCACGCTGCGGGTCACCTCGACCGAGATCATCGGTCCCGGCGCCGACGCGTTCTCCGTGGACGCGGGCTGCGAGGCCGAGCTGCCTCCCGGCGGGCAGTGCACTCTCAGCGTCGGCTACGTGCCGCTGGACAGCGGCGAGGCGGCCGCCGCGACGCTGGTCATCCACCAGAATCTCAGCGGTCCCGCCAACGAGGTGAACCTGGAGGGGAGCGCCGGGACGGCGCCGCCCGGCCCGGAGCCCGGCATCGCCGTGACGCCGGAGACGGTGTTCTGCACCAGCTCCGCCTGCCAGCCGGTGACGGTCGAGAGCACCGGCGACGACCCGCTGGCCGTCACGTCCGTCGAGATCGTGGGGTCGGACGCCGCCGCGTTCAGCTACACGAGTGACTGCGAGGGCGCGTCCCTGCCGACAGGCGCCCGGTGCGTCGTCACCCCCGAATACACGCCGCAGGGCGGCACCGATGCGACGGCCACCCTGGTCATCCACCACAATCTCGCCGGGCCCGCGACCGAGGTCACCCTCTCCGCCTCCTGAACCCGTTTCCGCCCTCGGGCTAGCTGATCCGCCCGGCGGGGGATGGGCATGGGGCCGGTGGCGCATCGGCGAAGTCCGTGACCCGGTACTCGCCGGTGGAGTCGCGGGCAAGGTTCACCCGGATCCGGGACGCGATGCCGATCTGCCCGGTGGGCAGCGACTGCTCCAGGGTCTCCCGCCCGGTCTCGTCCAGACAGCTGTCCACGGCGACCGCCCCACCCTCCGGCCCGGCCGAGACCCCGGTGACCAGGAGCCGCAGCGGCCCGCGGACGGATCGGCCCGGGATGGCGCGGTTCTGGTCCAGGAGGGTCGTCAGCATGCCGAAGAAGGATCCGTCGACCTGGTCCAGCAGCGTGCCGAGGGCGGCGCGGTCGCCTTCCTGGGCCCGGGCGAAGGCGTCCCAGAAGGTGAGATGGACGCGGACCGCGGGGCTGGCGGGGTCCACCCCCGGCCCGGTCGTCATCTGGACGGAGCCCGCGACGACCGGGGCCCCGCCCGCGGCCGGGGCGTCCTCCGGGCCCGCGGACGCCGGCGGTGTCCCGGTTCCGTCCCAGGAGACGAAGGGTGTCAGCACGGTGACGATCTGACGGTCGGTCGGGGCGCTGAACACCTCCGCGCCGCTCCAGGCGACCTTCACCGAGGTCGGGCACCCCGCGGCGGCCGGGTTGACCGGGACGGTGGCGACGACCTGCCCCGTGCGCGCCGCGCGCACCGTGATCCGGTACGAGGTGCGGAAGAACGGCACCTGCTCCTGGCTGCCGATGTCGAAATGGCAGATGACATCGGTGGGTTCGCGGGCGTCCCGCTCAGCGCACGCGACGAGCTGGGCCTGCGCCGGCGGTGCCAGGAAGGCGTCGCGCTCGGGCTGGCCCATGTCTTGGAGCAGCCGGACGGGGAACGTCGACCCGGTGGGGTCGTTTCCCTGCTGCTGGCTGAACAACGCCACCGGATGCGGCGCCGGCCCGGTGTAGGGCGGAGCGGAGGTGAGGGCCACGTTCCCGGCGCAGACGTCGTTGAGGGCACCCATGTCGACCGGCCCGTCGACGGCGCGGACCTCGCCGCCGGAGCCCCGGCCGTCGGCGTCGCCCGACGCGCCCCCGCACGCGGCGAGCCCGCAGACCGCCGCAGTGGTCAGTGCCGCCACCGAGAGTACCGCCGTCGCCCGTTGCCGCACGTGCGCCCCTTGTCCCGCGGCCACCGCCGTCGGGTGGGCGACTGTTTCGTCCGGGAAGATCCCCACCATATCGACGGCGCGGCGCCGTCCCGCGGTCAGATCCGGCGCCGGAAAGCGGGGCTGGTGGGGAAGCGGCGATACCGTTTCCGCGGCGGTGTGCTGAGAGTACGATTCCGGCGATGAAGAAGCTGTTTCCGCATGGTCAGAACAGCGTTCTGGTGATGCGGGTGACAAGGGCGGATCGAATCGTCACCGTCAGGGAGCGCCCATGAAAGCCGTACGCGCCGGCAACGGCGGCGTCAGCGTCGTCGACCTCGATGAGCCGCCCGGCTCCGGCGAGGTGTTGAAGATCGCGGCCGCGAGCATCTGTAGCTCCGACCTCCTGTACATCAGATTAGGCAGCCAACGGATCATCGGGCACGAGCTGGCGGGCGTGCGCGAGGACGGATCAGCGGCGATCGTCGAGGCGATCATGGGCTGCACGGTGTGCGACCTCTGCCGGCAGGGCCGGTACAACCTCTGCGTGCAGCACACGAAGCAGGCCCTCGGCGCGACCGCTGACGGCGGGATAGCCGAGCAGTTCCGCGTGCCCACGGAGCGGCTCGTCCCGCTCCCGGCCGGCCTCGACGTCCGTGACGCCCCGCTGGTCGAGCCGGCGTCGGTCTCCTGGCACGCCCTGCGGCTCGCGGGCACCGGCCCGAACACCCGGGTCGCCGTCGTCGGGGCCGGGGCGCTGGGCCTGCTCGCCGTCGCCGGCGCGCGGCACCAGGGTGCACCCGAGGTCGCCCTCGACGCGCGTCACCCCCACCAGGCCGAGGCCGGGGAGCGGCTCGGCGCGACGCTCGCCCACGACGGGCTCTACGACGTGGTCGTGGAGGCCGCCGGCTCGGACAGCGGCCTCGACCGCGCGATCGATCTCGTCGCCCCCGGTGGCACGGTGGTCTGCGTGGGCGTCCAGCTGGAAAGCAAGGTCGGGGTCAACTGGAGCCCGCTGTTCCACCGCGAGGGGCGGCTCATCCCCTCCATGGGCTACTGCGCCCACGAGAACGGTCGGGAGATGGAGGACGCGGCGGCCATGCTCGCCAAGGACCCCGAGATCACCCGGACGCTGATCACCCATCGGTTCCCGATCGCCGACGCCGCCGAGGCGTTCCGGGTCGCCGCCGACCGCAAGGCCGGCGCGCTGCGGGTGGTGATCGAGCCGTGAGCACCGTGGGCATCGTGACGGGGGCCGGCCGCGGCATGGGCCTGGCCTGCGCCCACCGGCTCGTCGACCTGGTGGACGTCCTGCTCCTGGTGGACCGCGACCCCGCCGTCGCCGGAGTGGTCGGCGAGCTCACCAAGGCCGGTTCGGCCACCGTCGAGCCGTTCGTCCTGGACATCACCGACGTCGACGGCGTGGAGCGGCTCGCCGCCCGGGTCGCCGAGCTCGGCACGCTGCGCGCCGTCGCCCACGCGGCCGGGATCTCCCCGACCATGGCCGACTGGCGGCGCATCTTCGCCGTCGACCTGGTCGCCACGGCGCAGCTGGCGCAGGCGCTGCGGCCGCTCACCACGGCCGGCACGGCGTCGGTCTACTTCGCCTCGATGGCGCCGATCCTGGCGATCGGTGAACCTCACCCGACCGCCGACGCCGCGCTGGACGACCCGCTCGCCCCGGACCTCCTCGACCGGATCCACGCCGCGCTCGGCGCCACGGTCGAGGACTCGGGCTGGGCCTACTCGTGGGCCAAACGGGGGGTGCAGCGCTTCGCCCAGCAGGAGGCCGTCCGGGTCGGGCCGCTCGGCGGCCGGGTCTGCTCCCTCTCCCCGGGGATCATCGACACGCCGCAGGGCAAGCAGGAGGCGGCGGAGCACAGCTCCATGCAGGCGCTCGTCGAGCGGACCCCGGTCGGCCGCATCGGGCAGTCCGAGGACGTCGCCGACGTGGTCGCCTTCCTCCTGTCGGACCAGGCGCGCTTCGTCAGCGGCATCGACGTCCTCGTGGACGGCGGGGTCGCGGCGGCCGTGCGCGGGCCGGCCGCCGCTGCCGTGAGGTAGCGGGACTCCGCCCGAGCCGGTGGATCCTTGACCCGATGGTGAATCCATGACCTGTGGAAGCGGGGTGTCGGTGGTGGGCGAGAGCGAGCCCGTCGTCGTAGTCGAGACCGCGGACCGCGTCACGACGGTGACGCTCAACCGGCCCGCCGCGCGCAACGCGCTCAGCCGGGCGCTCACGCACGCGCTGTGGGACGCCGTCGCCGCGGCCGGGGATGATCCCGGCGTCGACGCGGTGATCCTGACCGGCGCCGATCCCGCGTTCTGTGCCGGGGTCGATCTCAAGGAGGTCTCGGGCGAGGTGCCGCCCTCCGCCGTCCCGCGCGGGCCGGGGGAGGGGCCCGAGCGGTACGACAACGGGCTGTTCCGGTTCCTGCCCGTCATCGACAAGCCGGTCATCGGAGCCGTCAACGGTGTGGCCGTGACGGGAGGCCTCGAACTGGCCCTGCAGTGCACGTTCCTGGTGGCCTCGGAGCGCGCCCTGTTCGCCGACACCCACGCCCGGCTCGGGATCATGCCGGGCGGCGGGGCCACCGTCCTGCTGGCGCGGTCGATCGGGCTGCGCCGGGCCGTCGAGATGTCGTTGACCGGCAACTTCCTGACCGCGGCGGAGGCGCTGCGGCTCGGCCTGGTCAACCACGTCGTGCCGCACGACGAGCTGCTGGGGTGCGCGCGGCGGCTGGCCGGCGACATCGTGAGCAACGACGGGCAGAGCGTTCGCCGGCTGCTGCTGCACTACCGGCAGCTGGCGAACACGGCGACCCTCGACGAGGCGCACCTGGCCGAGGGACTCATGGCCGAGATGTGGCGGCCCGGAACCAGCCACGTCGCCGCCCGGCGCACCGACGTCACCCAGCGCGGCCGCCAGCAGACCCGCGGCTGACCCGGCCCGCGGTCACCGCGACAGCGATCCGGCACCCGGCCGTCCGGTGTGGGCTGTTGTGTAGATGACTGTGGCGGTCGGGTGAGTCCGGTGGGATTCACCCGACCGCCGT
>NZ_JALKFY010000782.1:0-1158 GCF_023242985.1 Frankia sp. Mgl5
TCCGAGGAGTTCTTCCAGGCCGAGCGCGAGGCGATCTTCAAGCGGACCTGGCTGAAGGTCGGCCGGATGGAGCAGCTGCCCCGCAACGGAACGTTCTTCACCCGCGAGTTCGTGGGGCTGGGGTCGATCGTGATCACCCGGCACACCGACGGCGAGGTGTACGCGCTGCACAACATCTGCGCGCACCGCGGCAACAAGGTCGTCTGGCAGGAGCACCCGACCAACGAGACCCAGGGCAGCGCCCGGCAGTTCTCCTGCAAGTACCACGGCTGGCGTTACGGCCTCGACGGCAAGTGCACGTACGTCACCAAGCGCAACGAGTTCTTCGAGTCGCTGCCCGACGACGAGCTCGCCATGCCGCAGCTGCGCTGCGAGGTCTTCGCCGGGTTCATCTTCGTGAACTTCAGCCAGGACGCCCCGCCGCTGCGCCAGTTCCTCGGTGAGAAGCTGGCCACCGAGCTGGAGAGCTGGCCGTTCGAGAAGTTCACCAACCACTGGTCGTTCCGGACCAAGGTCAAGGGCAACTGGAAGATCGGCATCGACGCGCTGCTGGAGTGGTACCACCCGGCGTACGTCCACGGGCGGTTCCTCAACACCAACGTGGCCGAGGCGGAGAAGCTCGTCCCGCCGATGGACTCCTACCACTACGACCTGTTCACCCCGCACATGCTGACCTCGGTGCCCGGCCCGCCGCTGCTGAAGAAGAAGGAGGGCTCGGTCGGCCCGGCCAAGCGGGACATGAACTGGGCCTACCGGCTGTTCCGCGCCGGCCTGTTCGGCCCGGACGACGTCCGCGACGATCTCGGCCACCTCACGCCGGACCGCAACCCCGGCAACGTCCAGTCCTGGAGCAACGACCAGTACTGGCTGTTCCCGAACCTGTCGGTCCAGCTCTGGGGCCGCGGGTACTACATCACCTACCAGTACATCCCGGAGACGGTGGGCACCCACGCCTACGAGGTCGACATCTACTTCCCCGAGCCGAAGACCGCCTCCGAGCGCCTGGCCCAGGAGCTGGTCGTCGACAGCACCATCGAGTTCGCGATGCAGGACACGAACACGGTCGAGGCGACCTGGTCGCAGCTCAACAACCGCGCGCTGCAGACGTTCCACCTGTCCGACATGGAGCTGATGATCCGTCAGTTCCACAAGGTCGTC
>NZ_JALKFY010000783.1:0-1157 GCF_023242985.1 Frankia sp. Mgl5
GGCGGCCGGGCCGGTTCAGCGTCACGATCGACACCGCGCCCCGCTGCTCCAGCAGCACGGATGGTTCCACGATGACCCACCTTCGTCGGAAACTGCTCCGCCCGCCGCGATCACTCACTCCGCCAGCACATCGGGACTCTACGCCAAACACTGCACTCAGTTCCACTCTGGACATTGCGTAACAGGTATGGGAGTGGGTACGGTCACCACCGTGATGGCTGGGGAGTCTGCAGGCCTCGGGCTCGTGGACGAACCGGGCACGCTGTGCCGGCCGAACCGAGGTCGTCGCCGCGCGATCTGGCCGCGAGCGCGGAGCCGGTCCAGGTCAGAACCACCCCGGGGGCGTGTTGTCCGCGAAGTGGAAGGATGAGGACAGTCGGAGCTGCCCGGACGTTCGGCGACAGGGATCGGCGGTGCCGGTGGCCGCGGAGGCGCGACGGCGCGGAGGCGCGACGGCGCGGCAGGTCTCGCAAAATAGTTAGGTGATCGAGCCGGCGTCGTCGATCGTCTTCCCACATTGTTGATGCCGTAGCAGCCCGAATCCGACATGCCTACCGGAGGTTTTAGATCATGGCGCGTTTCCACCATGTCAACCTAGGCGTCCTGCCCGGAGGTACCGACTCCGTAGGTGATTTCCTGACAGGTATCCTCGACTACCTGCGCATTGAGGTAACACCCGATCTTAAAGCACGAGGAGTGCTGTGGTATGAGACAGAAGATGGAAGTCAGGTGCATCTCAGCGTCGACCCCGACCATCGTCCGGCTGCCCGGGCCCATACCGCCATCCACGTCGGTGAAGAGACCACTGTGATTGAGGCGCGCCTGGACGCTGCCGGTATCCCGTACAGCGTCGTTACCATCGACGGGGTGCGAGCCGTGTTCTGCAATGACCCCGCGGGTAACCGCTGGGAGCTCCGGAGCTGAGAGCCTCAGCGACTACAGACGGGTCCGATCTGGTCCGGGTGACCGGAAAGCGAGAACACGGTGTCCGCACTCCTCGGGAGGTAACAGCTTGCTCCGAGTCAGAAGACTCTGGGGTGGACGGTGCGCATGACGTCGTCGAGGACCTTGTCCAGGGGCGCCTGGCCGTCGGTGGCCCGCCATGCTCTGTTCGCGGCCTCCAGGCAGGCGAGTGCGGCACCGATGATCGCCTCGGG
>NZ_JALKFY010000784.1:0-1102 GCF_023242985.1 Frankia sp. Mgl5
GCTGTGGCCGACGACGGCCTGCGGGTGCACGCCGTGGTGCTGCCAGAGCCGGGCCAGGGCGACGAGCACCGCGAACAGCGTCGGCTGGACGACGTCCACCTCGTCGAGGCTCGGGGCGCCGGGGGCCTCGTTGAGGACGTCCAGCAGGTTCCAGTCGATGTGCGGGGCGAGGGCCGCGGCGACGGCGTGGATGTGCTCGGCGAAGACCGGGCTGGCGGCCAGCAGGTCACGGGCCATCGCCGGCCACTGGCTGCCCTGGCCGGGGAAGACGAACACGGTCTTCGCGGTCGTGTCGGCGGCGCCGCGCACGATCCGCGCGCTGGACGTCGCCGCGGCCAGCGCGCCGAGCCCGCTGAGCAGGTCGTCGCGGTCCGCGCCGAGCACGACGGCGCGCTGCTCGAACACGGCCCGCGCCGTGACCAGCGCGTCCGCGATCTCCACGGGGGCCAGGTCGGCGGCCGGCGCCGACCGGAGGAAAGCGGCGAGCCGGTTCGCCTGGGCGCGCAGCGCGTCCGGGGTGCGAGCTGACAGAACCCACGGCACCGGCCCCGGCAGTGGCGCCGCCCCCGCCGCCGGGGCTGTCGCTGTCGCCGTTGTGGTGGCCGCCGGGGGTTCCTCGAGGATGACGTGGGCGTTGGTGCCACTGATCCCGAAGGACGAGACGGCGGCGCGGCGGGGATGGCCGTTGCGGTGCCACGGCCGGGCCTCGGTCAGCAGCTCGACGGCGCCGGTGGACCAGTCGACGTAGGGCGTGGGCTCGTCCACGTGCAGGGTCGGCGGCAGCAGATCGTTCTGGAGCGCGAGGACCAGCTTGATGATGCCGGCGGCGCCGGCGGCGGCCTGGGTGTGCCCGATGTTCGACTTGAGGCTGCCGAGCCAGAGGGGCTGGTCGGCGGGCCGGTTCTGGCCGTAGGTGGCGAGGATGGCCTGCGCCTCGATGGGGTCACCGAGCGGGGTGCCGGTGCCGTGGGCCTCGACGACGTCGATCTGGTCGGGGCGTAGCCGGGCGTTCGCCAGCGCGGTCTGGATGACGCGTTGTTGGGCGGGTCCGTTGGGTGCGGTGAGGCCGTTGGAGGCGCCGTCCTGGTTGATGGCGGTGCCG
>NZ_JALKFY010000785.1:0-1096 GCF_023242985.1 Frankia sp. Mgl5
GGCTACTGAAGATTAACGTGTGAAGTTATGTTGATCGGAGATTTTTCCAGGTCAGTCCGGTTTCGGTGAGGAACCCGATGAGTAGTCCCGGCCGGTACTGCATACGTTTCAGTCCGTGCTTGACGGCCTGATAGACCTGGTCGATACCACGGGCGGCCAGGTGCACCAGGGTTGTACGTTTCAGATACGACCAGACACCCTCGGCCGGGTTCAACTCAGGCGCGTAGGCAGGCAGCCATACGACGCTCACCCAGCCGGCGTGCGCGGCCAGGAAGCCGGTCATCTCGGCCTGGAGATGGATGTTCAACCGGTCCCACACCACCACCACCAGCCGCCCCCCGGGAAGCTGCGCATGCCCAGCCAGCAGAAGATCCCGGCAGTCCCCCCAGCCCAACCCCTTACGCTCACCCACCCGCCCGGACCCACCCCGCCCCGACACCCGCACCACCGGGGTCACTCCGCGGCGCGCCCACGTCCGTCCTCGTGGCGACCGCAGTCCCTGCCCTGTCTCGTCGAGGAAACAGACCCAGGCATCCCAGGCCGCCGCAGTGGTTTTACCGCCGGCCACCCCTGCTCGGACCAGCCCTGCACCGCGGTGTCGTCACGTTCGACCGCGCGGCGCGCCGGCAGCTGACACGACCAGCCGTGACGGTCCAACAACATCCACACCCCCGGCAGCGTGTACTCGACCCCGAACTCCCGCCTGATCACCTCAGCGACCCGGACCAGGGTCCACCGCTGATCCTCCCAGCCGTACACCCCCGCCCCCGGCGCAGGATCGCCTCCAACCGGCCCAGATCCCGATCATCCAACCGGCACCGCGACAACGGACCAGCCAACCGCAACGCCGCCGCGCCCCCTGACTCCCACGCCCGATACCAACAGCCCGCTGTTTTCGGGGTCACCTTGAATTCCCGCGCCACCTCCGTCCGTGTCGCTCCCGCAGCGAACCGGTCAGCCGCAGCCAACCGAACCCGCTCCCGTTCCACCTGCCCGGCGGGCGTCAACCCGCCACCCGTCGCATACCTCATAGCAAAAGATGTACCCGCCCACCACCAGCCATCACCAGACCCATTAACACCACACATTAATCGTC
>NZ_JALKFY010000786.1:0-1096 GCF_023242985.1 Frankia sp. Mgl5
ACAAGATCGGGAATGTGTTGGCCGCCTTGCCGACCTCCGCGCACCCGGGTGCGAAGAAGGCGCTCGCCGAGATCTGGAACGCCGAGGACCGGGCCCACGCCGAGCAGGCAGCGAGGGCGTTCACCAAGGCGTACGGGGCGAAGTTCCCCAAGGCCACTGCGAAGATCGCCGACGATCTGGGCGTGTTGCTGGCGTTCTACGACTACCCGGCCGAGCACTGGATCCACCTGCGGACCACGAACCCGATCGAGTCGACGTTCGCGACCGTCCGCCACCGCACCAAGGTCACCAAGGGGCCGGGGTCACGTGCCGCAGGGCTGGCGATGGCCTTCAAGCTCATCGAGTCCGCCCAGGCCCGCTGGCGCGCGGTCAACGCCCCGCACCTGGTCGCCCTCGTCCGCGCGGGTGCGGTGTTCGAGGCGGGCGAACTCGTCGAACGCCCACAGCCCCACGCCGCATGAGCAGTCCCCGCCCCGCTCACCCGGAGGCGTCGGCTCGTGCCTCGGGCGCACCAACCGGCAGAGTGATCGTGATGACCGGGCCGCCTGGCGCGGGCAAGAGCACGATCGCCCGGCGGGTGGCCGACCGGCTCTCGCTCAGCGTGCACCTGCACGCCGACGACTTCTGGCACTTCATCCGCCAGGGCGCCATCGCGCCCTACCTGCCCGAAGCACACCACCAGAACACGATCGTCATCAACGTCGTGGCCCACACCGCGTTCGGCTACGCCGCCGGCGGCTACGACGTGATCTGCGACGGCATCATCGGCCCCTGGTTCCTCGACGCGTTCCGTGCCATCAGCACGACCAGCGGTATCGAGCTGCACTATCTCGTGCTGCGTCCCGACGAGGCGACGACGCTCCGCCGAGCTACCAGCCGAACCGCCACCTACGCGTTGACCGACCCCGAGCCGATCCGCTCGCTTCACCACCAGTTCAGCAGCCTCGACACCCTCGAACCCCACGTGTTGGACTCCAGCCACATGGATCCCGCGGCCACGGCAGAGGCCGCGTTGCACGGCATCACCAACGGCCACTACCAGCTCAGTTGATCTCCATCAGTCCGCCACACGATCCACAGGTTTTGACAATTCCTC
>NZ_JALKFY010000787.1:0-1074 GCF_023242985.1 Frankia sp. Mgl5
GTATGAGGTATCCCGATGGCGGCGGGTTGACGGATGCCGGCCGGGCCCGCCGTGAACAGGTCCGTTTGCGGGCCGCGGCGATGTTTTCTGAGGGTCTGTCCCCGCCGCAGGTCGCCGTACGGCTGCGGGTGTCGCGCAAGTCGGCCCATGCCTGGCAGCAGGCCTGGTGTGCCGGCGGGGTCGAGGCGTTGCGGTCGACCGGACCGGCGTCGCGCTGCCGTCTGGATGACGACCAGCTGGCCCGGCTGGCTGTCGAGCTGGACCGCGGGCCGGCCGCACACGGCTGGACCGTGGATCAGCGCTGGACCCTGTCCCGGGTCACGCTCCTGATCGAGGAGATGTTCGGCGAGTCCTACACACTGACCGGGGTCGCGAAGCTGCTGCACCGACTGGGCTACTCCGCGCAGCGCCCGGCCCACCGGGCCGTCGAACGCGACGAGGCCGCGGTCACGACCTGGCGGCGAGACGGGTGGCCGCAGGTAAAAGAACAGCCGCGGCCCGCGGCGCCTGGATCTGCTTCCTCGACGAGACCGGCCAGTCGCTGAGACCGCCGAAGGCACGGACCTGGGCACGCCGCGGCCCCACCCCGGTCGTACCGGTCTCCGCCCGCCGCTCGCCGCGGGTCGCGATCGTCGGAATGGTCTGCGTCCGTCCCGGTTATCGGCCCCGGCTGCTCTACCGGCTACGGATCCACCGGGGACGGCGCGGCGAACCCAAAGGCGTCACCCCGGCCGACCTGACCGGGCTGCTGCGCGCCGCGCACCACCAGCTCCCCGGCGAGATCACGGTGGTGTGGGACAACCTGCCCGCCCACCACGCCACGGTCACCCGCACGTTCGTCGAACACCACGACGACTGGCTGGACGTGTCCTGGCTGCCGGCGTACACACCCGAGCTGAACCCGGTGGAAAGCCTCTGGGCGCATCTGAAGACCGGAGCGCTGGCCAACCTCGCCGCCCGCAGCCTGGACCACCTGATCCGCGTCATCAGGACCGCGCTCAAACGCCTTCAGTACCGCCCCGACCTGCTACGGGGCTTCCTGACCGGAACCGGCCTACAACTCGAACCCCCATA
>NZ_JALKFY010000788.1:0-1011 GCF_023242985.1 Frankia sp. Mgl5
CAGATCCCCGCCCAGGACGCCAGATGCGCCGCGGTCGGGAACCGGCCCATGTCCATCCCCGCCTCGGCGATCAGGCACTCCGCTGTCCGCCGGCCCACCCCGGGGATCGTCATCACCCGCCCCACCAGATCCACGAAAGGGGCCAGCATCACCTCGACCTTGCGGTCCAGCTCGGCGACCGCACCGTCACACAGGTCGATCTGCGCCAGCAGCTGACGGACCAGCAGCTTCTGATGATCCGCCAACGGCCGGCCGGCCAACGCCTCCCGCAACTGCGGGATCTTCACCCGCAGCCGGCGCCGCGCGAGATCGGCGAGCGCCTCCGGATCCTCCTCCCCGGCGAGCATCGCCTCGATCATCGCCCGGCCGGACTTCCCCAACAGTTCCGAGGCCACCGACGTCAGCTTGATCCCACAGTCCTGCATGACTTTTTCCAGACGTTGCACCGCCCGGGTACGATCCTCGATCGTCGTCCGCCGATGCCGGGTGAGATCCCGTAACGCCCGGATCGGTTTCGGGGGCACGAACGACGGCCGGACCAGACCATGTTCCAGCAGCTGCGCGATCCACGCCGCGTCGGTCACATCCGTTTTCCGACCCGGCACGTTATGCATATGCTGGGCGTTCAACAGCCAGCATTCGAAGGAATCCTCGAGCATGTAATACACCGGCTTCCAGTACACGCCGGTGGATTCCATACCCACCAGAGAAACCCGCTCCGCCGACAGCCAGCCGGCCAGCCGGGTCAGCCCCGCTCCCGTCGTGGCGAAGGTCCGCACCTCCCCTCGCCGGCCGCCACCACGCCCGCCAACCCGGACCGCCGCCACGACCGTGTCCCGGTGCACGTCCAACCCGGCGACCCGGTCGATCACCACGTCCATGAAAGACCGTCTCCTCCCCTTGCGATCAGTGATCCACACAGACCGCCCGGGGAGGGCCTGTCATCAAAGATTCTGAGGTACGCGCTCGAGGCAGCAGGACAGGATTCCTCAGGACCTCCGCGCCACACTG
>NZ_JALKFY010000789.1:0-928 GCF_023242985.1 Frankia sp. Mgl5
GGCCGGTCGACGTCACGGCGGTGGTCGGCGTGCGAGACGACGAAGGCGATCGACCCGTCCGCCGGGATGTCGCAGTCGAACAGGCACAGCGGTTCGCTGATCATCCGTGCCGCGAGGTAGTCGTCGATCGTCATCGGGTCGCGGTAGATCGCGTCCGGGTTACCGGCGGCGTTACGCCGGTCGTTCACCGCGACCCAGCCGAGCTGCTCCCGGGTGGTGCCGTAACGGTCGAAATGGTGCTGGGCCCACAGCGCGGCGAACTGCACCGGTGAACCGACCCCGTAGGTGGCCTTCCACGGCGCGGCCCCGGGGTCGGCCATCACCGCCGGGCGGCGGCCGGTGCCCTGGCTGGTCGCCTCGCCGACGGTCCGGTAGACCAGCACGTGCCGGGCGAGACCGGTGGCCACCGCGTGGGCGGCGATCCCGAGGATTCCGATGACGTTGGCGCCGTCCCCGCAGCCCAGGATCCACGACAGGTCCAGCCGCAGCAAGGTGTGGAGCTCGCCGACCCGGGGGCCACCGAAGCCGTGCGGGGCGGGGTGGTCGGGCCAGGAGGTGAGCCCGTCGACGTCGCGCGGGGTCAGACCGGCATCAGCGATGGCCGCGAGACAGGCGTCCAGAGTCAGATCCATTGCGGACCGGTTCAGCCGCCGCCCGGACGGTGACCGCCCGATGCCGGAGACGATCGCCTGGCGCTCGACGTTCACGGGACCGGCGGAGTTCATACGACCGGCCGGAACATGGGTACGAACACGTCCCCTCGCTGTTCGAAGGTCACCTCGACCTCCATACCGGTGCTGACCGCCTCGACGTCGCAGTCGACCACATTGGTCAACAGATGCAGGTCGGGCTGCTCGGCGAGCACCACCCGGGCCACGACATAGGGCGGCTCATAACCAGGGACCCACGGGCGCCGGACGACCGTGTA
>NZ_JALKFY010000790.1:0-921 GCF_023242985.1 Frankia sp. Mgl5
GGCCGGCTCGACATCGAGCACGACTTCCGCGACGCCACGAAGACGCTGCCCGAGCGCCGCGTCGGCACCGACGACGGCCACTGCGCCGGCTACGTCGAGGCCAGTGTTGAGGAGCGTCCGCCGCCGTCCGTGCTGCGCGGCCGCCTCGAGGCCGTGCTGGCGCTGCACCCGACGTACGAGGCCGTGGGCGGCGATCTGTGCCGCTGCTGTGGCGCGCCCGCTCCGTGTCCGACGGTGCGCGCCGCCCGAGGTGAGACCCGATGAACGTCCTCTCCCTGTTCGCCGGCATCGGCGGCCTCGACCTCGGGCTCGAGCGCGCCGGCATGGTCACGGTCGGCCAGGTCGAGATCGATCCGTTCTGCCGGCGCGTGCTGGCGAAGCACTGGCCGGAGGTACCCCGCCATGACGACGTGCGCACCGCCCCCGGCTGGTGGCGATCTGTTCCCCGACCACGAGTGGACGTCGTCGCCGGCGGATTCCCCTGCCAGCCGTTCAGCATCGCGGGCGCGCGGCTGGGAATGGCGGACGAGCGGTGGGGATGGCCGTGGATGGCTGACGTCATTCGCGCTGTGGGACCGGCTCACGTCCTCGTGGAGAACACCGCAGCTCTCATTGCTGACGCCGACGCCTTCGGAGTCGTCCTCGGTGACCTGGCCGAACTCGGGTTCGATGCGGAGTGGACGGTGCTTCCGGCGTGCGCCGTGGGTGCCCCACATGCACGAGAGCGGCTGTTCCTTGTGGCCCACACCCACGGCGTCGATGGGCCGGCACGGGTGGGGCCTGGGGAAGGGCGGGCGCTACCGGAAGTCCGTCGAGGACCGGGTACGTGGGCTGATCCGGTCAACCGGTTCGTGGCGGCCTGCTCCCGAGGCCGTCGAGTGGCTGATGGGGTTCCCGGAGGGCTGGACGGACGTCGAGTAG
>NZ_JALKFY010000791.1:0-914 GCF_023242985.1 Frankia sp. Mgl5
TGAGGTGCTGCCCATTTCTCGGACACCGACGTAGACGGACTATACCAGCTTTATGCTGCTTCCTTCGCTTCGGTCCGGGTTGAGTGGTATGCGCGCTCGATGTGTTCTGGGGTGCGGTAGCCGAGAGTGGAGTGGAGTCGCTGTCGGTTGTAGAAGACCTCGATGTACTCGGCGATCGCGGTACGCGCGGCGCGGCGGGTTGGATAGGTCTCCCGGTAGACGAGTTCGTTTTTGAGGGTGCCGAAGAACGACTCTGCGGCGGAGTTGTCCCAGCACACTCCGGTGGCCCCGACCGACGGGCGTGCACCATGGCGTTTCAAGACGCGATGGTAGGCATCTGACGTATATTGCGCTCCACGATCGGAATGGAAAGTCGCATTCTTGGCCAGGGTGGTTCGGGAGGCTGCCATGGTGAACGCGTCGATGATGAGCTCGGTTCGCATGTGGTTGGCCATCGACCAGCCGACGACTTTCCGGGAGTAGAGGTCGATAACGGTGGCGAGGTAGAGCCATCCTTCGCCGGTGCGGATGTAGGTGATGTCTCCGACGAGCTTCTCGCCGGGGCGGGTGGCGGTGAAGTCGCGGCGGACGTGGTCGGTGGGCGGCGGGGCTTGGCCGGGGATGGTGGTGCGGCGGTAGGCCCTGGGCTGGCAGGCTTCCAGCCCTGCACGGCGCATGATCCGCCGGGCGAGGCGGACGGAGATGCGCACGCCGGAGGCAGTCAGGGCGGCTGCGATCCGCCGGGCGCCGTAGGTCTGGCGGGAGGCGGCGAACACCGCCCGGACCTGGGTGTCGAGGGTGGCGTGCCGGCGGGTCCGGGTCGATGCTGGTCGTCGGTGCCAGTCGTAGAAACCGGACGTGGACACGACGAGCCACTGGCACATCTTGGATATCGGGTAGTTGTCCTTCTCCGC
>NZ_JALKFY010000825.1:0-88219 GCF_023242985.1 Frankia sp. Mgl5
CGCGGTCGACGGCGCGCTCGCCGGGATCGCCTGCCGCGGCGGCGGGTGGGGGATCGGTGACGTCGGCGAGGCGCAGGCGGGAGAGCAGGCCCGGCAGCCCGGCCAGCCGGGTCAGCTCGGCGCGGCAGTCGGGACATCCGTCCAGATGCGTCTCCACTGCGGCGCGTTCTCCGGGGGCGAGCGCGCCGAGCACGTAGCAGCCGAGCGCGACGCGCAGCGTCGAGCAGGTGTCGGTCACGGCGCCCACCCCTGCTCCTCCAGCGCCAGCCGCAGCGCGCGCAGGCCGTAGTAGACCCGGGACTTCACCGTGCCCTCCGGAATATCCAGCGCCGCCGCCGCCTCGGCCACCGAGCGGCCGAGGAAGTACGTCTCGACCAGCGCGGCGCGGTGTTCCAGGCTGAGTGTGCGGAACGCCTCCGCGACCTGCCAGCTTTCCATCGCCCGTTCCAGGTCGTCGCCGGCGGGCAGCGACGTCAGGACGTCGCCGGGCAGTTCGGCCGGGCGGGCCCGGCGGGCGCGCTGCTCGTCCACGACGATCCGGGCCGCGACGGTGAACAGCCACGGGCGCAGCGGCCGGTCGTCCGCGTCGAGCTTCGGCGCCTGCCGCCAGGCCCGCAGCAGGGTCTCCTGCACGACGTCCTCGGCCCGGCCGCGGTCACCGGTCAGCCGGGTGGTGAAGGCGAGCAGTGCCGCCCCGTGCTCGGCGTGCACGGCACGCACGAACACGGCCCCGGGGTCGTCCACCCCGGGCCGGCCGCCGCGGCGCAGTCCCACATCCCCCCTTCACGGGCAGAGCGGCCGTTCGGTTCAGCGGCCGCGCTGTCGGACGGGTGACAGCGGTCACGGTGAACCGGGACGGCCCGTGCCGCGTGACATCCCACGTCCGCACCGGTTCCCGGGCCTTCCGAGGCACTGGCCCTTCCGAGAGACAGGAGAACATGTGATGCACCGTCCGCATACCCGTACCGCGGCCGCACTGGCGACCGGCGTCATGCTGCTCGCCCTCACCGCCGCCTGCGGGGGCGGCGACGACACCGCCGCCGCGCCGGCGGCCTCCCAGCCCGCCGCGGCCACGACCGCGCCGTGGACCGGTGCGCCGAGCGCGGGCGCGACCGCGGGAGCAGGCGTCCCGGCGGCGCCGACGGCGACCGGCACGACCGTCATGGTCACCGCGACCGAGTTCGCGCTCAAGCTCTCCCAGGACACCTTCACCGCGGGCACCTACACGTTCGTCACCACGAACGACGGCCAGGTGATCCACGCCCTGGAGATCGAGGGACCGGGCGTGAGCGGCTCGGAGACGGCGGACCTCGGGCCGGGCCAGTCCGAGGGCCTCACCGTCACCCTCAGCCCGGGCACGTACAAGCTGTACTGCCCCGTCGGCAACCACGAGTCGCGGGGCATGTCCACGGAGATCACCGTGACCTGACCTCGCCCCGCCCGCCCCGCCCGGCCGCGGTCCGCGTCCGGGGCGGCGCCGGGCTAACGTCGGGAGGGTGAGCGTCCAGCCCCCGCGAACACGGCCCGCCGTCCTGCCCGTCGACCTGCCCGTCGACCTGCGCAGCGACACCGTCACCCGGCCCACGCCCGGCATGCGCCGCGCGATGGCGGAGGCGGAGGTCGGCGACGACGTCTACCGCGAGGACCCGACCGTCCGCGAGCTCGAGGAGCAGGCTGCCGCGCTGCTCGGGCACGAGGCCGCGCTGTTCGTGCCGAGCGGCACGATGGGCAACTTCTGTGCCCTGCGTGCCGGCGCCCCGGTGGGCACCGAGGTCGTCGCCGACACCGACGCGCACATCGTCACCTACGAGCTCGGCGGGCTCGCCGCCCTCGGCGGCGTGCAGACCCGGACCCTCAGCGGCCTCGCGGACACGCTCGACCCGGCCGACATCGCGGCCCAGCTGCGCGCGTTCCCGGTCGCGCACAACTACAACATGGTCCGGACGAGCGTGCTCGCGGTGGAGAACACCCGGGCCCGGGCCGGTGGCCGGGTGTGGCCCCTGGAGCGGCTCGACCGGCTGCGGCTGATCACCGAGGATGCCGGGGTGGTCCTGCACTGCGACGGCGCCCGCCTCTGGAACGCGGCGGTGGCGCTCGACGTCCCGCCACGCCGCCTCGGCGAGATCTTCGGGACGCTGTCGGTCTGCCTCTCGAAGGGCCTCGGCGCCCCGGTCGGTTCCCTCGTCGTCGGCGGCGCCGAGCACGTCGAGCGGGCCCGCGAGTGGCGCAAGCGGCTCGGTGGCGGGATGCGCCAGGCCGGGGTGCTCGCCGCCGCCGGCCTGTACGCGCTGCGGCACCACCTCGACCGCCTCGCCGACGACCACCGCCACGCCGCCGCGCTGGCCGTGACCCTCGCCGACGCGGCACCGCGGCGGGTCCACCCGGAGCGCACCGAGACCAACATGGTGCTCGTCGACGTCCCGGACGCGGCCGCCTTCTGCGCGCAGGCGGCGGACGGCGGTGTGCTCGTCGGCCTGGCCGGTCCGACGACGGTCCGGATCGTCACCCACCTCGACGTCGACGACACCGCGATCCGCCGGGCCGGGGACGTCCTCGCCCCGCTGCTGAACGCCCTGCCACCAGCCGGTTCCTGACCGCGGCGCCGAGGTGTCAGGGGCCGTAGGACCTGGTCGGGTGGATGAGGACGGCGGCGCGGCGCTGTTCGGCCATCACCCGGTCGTAGGTGTCCCAGTCGTCGTGGGTGCCACCGGCGGCGGTGAAGATCTCCCGCAGCAGCAGCCGGAGACGCTCCGCGTCGACCTGCTCGTGGGGGTCGTCGGGCCCGACGATCTCCGCCGTGCCCTCCACGGTGGCCCACCGCCACCCGGACCGGAACGTCGCGCTGACCTGCGGCCGGCGGCGCAGGTTGGCCAGCTTCGTCCGACCGTAGGTCACGAAGGCCACGACCGGCGCGGGCTCCCGCGGATCGGGCGGCAGCGGATGGGGCATGAACGCGGCGTTCACCACGGAGGCCTGGATGCTCCCGTCGGCGCGGCTGGTGGAGATCACGGCCAGCCCGCTCTCCGCGTGCCCCAGTTCGGCTGCCGCCTCGAAAGCGGCCCTGTCAAAGGCGGCTCCGTCGGGAGCGGCGGAGTTGTGCGGGGGGTCGAACGGGGCCACAGACGTCCCTCGCCTTCGCGGTCGGTCCGCCCCCACCGGCACCGGACATGGTGGTGGGCGGTCACACACGGTCCGCGGCCAGGCTACCCAGCGGGAGCCGCGAAGCGACGATCACGGGACGTGGCGGACGTCCTCAGGCTACGGATGGCTGACAGGCACGCTGCGAGGCGGCCGCGTCCGGCTTCAGGTCGGCGAGCGTGAGCGGAAGGGCCGGCGGGTAGGGCAGGACGATCCGCGTCGTGGTGACCCGGCCGGGGGCGACCCGCACCAGCTCGCCGGAGCGCAGCGCCCGCCAGCCGGGATGCTCGTCCATCGGCTCGCTGGCCACCACCACCGAGGGCACGGCCGCCAGGTCGGCCGAGCGCAGCCGGGTCGTGCCCGTGGCGTCGACGTGATCCAGCGGACGTCGGCCGTGGTGGCCGCCGGCGGCCCGGCGCAGCAGGAAGAGTGTGTTCGTCTCCGGGTAGCGCAGGGCCCACAGCTCCCGCGGCGTGGCGAGCACGAGGTTGATGCTGTAGACGGGCAGGTTCGCCGCGACCCACCGGACGGCCACCTCGATGCCGCGCCCGACGTCGCCGTCCGCGTTCGCGATCTCCCGGGTGATCAGGGCGAAGAACCGCTCGGAGTCGGTGTCGCCGGCGACGAGCTCACGGGCGCTGCCGAGCCGCTCCTCCAGCCGGTCGAGCCCCTCGATGACCCCGTTGTGGGCGAAGATCCGCCCGTCCTGGTGGAACGGGTGGGTGTTCTCCGGCGCCAGCCGCCCGGTGGAGGCATGGCGGACATGCGCCACGAACGTCGTGGACGTCCGGCGGCGGGCCTGGGCGGCGAACTGCCGGTCCTCCCAGGCCGCGATCGGCTGCCGGAAGACCTCGGGACGCCCGTCAGGGTCGAAGACGCCGAGGCCGGCGCCGTCGGGATTACGGTGGCTCTGCTCATCCAGGCTGTCGGGCGCGTCGAGCAGCCAGAACGTCGCCCTCGTCCGCTCCGGGGCACTGCTGAGACCGAGAAGTCGACACACGCCCGCGAACCCCCCCGTGATCGCCGTGGCTGCGGCCGCGGGGCGGGCCGTCGCCTGCTGCCAGGGGGTGTTCCCGCTGTCCGCGGCGCCGCACCCGGATCCGTGGCGTCTCCGGGGAGGGGGTCCGCGGGGCGCGACGGCTCAGACGAGCGCCGAACCCGAAGGTGTCCGCGGCCTGGTGCTGGGTCGCCCGCTGGAACTCCAGCAGGGCGTTGCCCTCGTCGTCCTGGACCAACACAGTGGTCACCGGCGGGAGCGCGGGCGCGGGTTCAGGGCACCTCGAGGTTGTTGTCGATCAGTGGCAGGTGCTGGAGGTGCTTCGCGTTCGACGCGATCGCGATCAGCGCGAGGGCCTGCGCGTAGGCGACCTTGCCCGCCTCGTCGAGCGCATCGACGTCGATGTCGGCCAGGACGTCCACCGAGAGCCGAAGGAACTCCTTCGAGTCGAACTCGGTGCCGTCGCCGATCAACGCGGGGACGCGGGGTGGAAGAGCGCGCTTAGCCATACACCCATGGTGCGTGCCGCCGCGTCCGCCTGTTGCCCGGACCCCCGGATCCGCCCGCCACATCGCCGGAGCGCGGAACCCCAGGCCTGACGAAAGGTCCCCGGGCCGCCCCAAACCTGCTGATCCACCGGCAGACCTGCCCTAAACCGGGCGTGCCCGGGAAGTGCGGCGGGTGAGTGAGTCCATAGAGTCACTCACCCGCCACGGTGGTGCTGGAACGGCCGTCGGCTGGGGGCGTCAGGCTTGTGTGACCCGGCACCAGGACGGAATCCCCGTCTCCGGACCCCCGACCCCGACCTGGGGCCCGGACCCTTGCTGCCGCTACACCGCAGCTGTCCGGAGGCCCGGGTGGCGGCGGAGCAGGACGGTCGCGATCAGCGCGGCCAGGGCGACCGTGACGAGCCCGTTCACGACCAGCGCGGTCTGGATGCCGCCCAGCGTCGCCTCCCGCGCCGAGTGCCCGCCACCCGCGGTGAGCGCGGACGTCCGGGCGGTCGCCACCGCGCTCACGATCGGTATCCCCAGCGTGAGCGCGACCTGCTGGGTCATCGTGGTCAGGCCGGTGGCCAGGCCCTGCTGGGCGTCGGGCAGCCCGGAGGTCGCCGTCACCAGGTAGGCGACGAGCCCGCTGGCGTGGCCGAAGAATCCGACGACGGACGCCGCCAGCACGAGCGACAGCGAGCTGCGGTCCAGCCCGACGAAGGCCAGGGCCAGCGCGGACAGGCCCTGGACGAGCAGCCCGAGCACCAGGGTGCGGCGCGGTTCCACGACGGCCAGGACGCGCGGTGCCACCAGTCCGGCCACGAACGCGGCCGTCCCGGGCAGCCCGAAGATCAGCCCGGTCGTCACCGCCGAGTAGCCGAGGACCCGCTGCAGGTACAGCGTCATCAGGAACACGATCGAGCTACCCATCGCGAAGACGACCAACCCGCCGAGGTTGCCCCATCCGACGTGGCGTAGCCGCAGCACCTCCAGCGAGGCCAGCGGATGCGGGCTGGTCGCCTCTATCCGCCAGAAGGCGCCGAGCAGGACGAGCCCCGCGGCCACCGCGATCCACACCGACGGCCGGCCCCAGCCGTCCTCACCGCCGCTGGAGATGCCGTAGACGAAGGCGACCAGCCCAGCGGTGACGGTCAGCGCCCCGGGGACGTCGAGCCGCTGGCGGACGTCCGCGCGGCCACCGGGGACGACCCGCGGCGCGGCGAGCAGGATCGCCAGCGCCACCGGAACGTTGACGAGGAAGGCCCAGCGCCAGCTGAGATAGCCGGTCAGCAGCCCGCCCACCAGTGCGCCCACGGTGAAGCCGGCCGGCAGCAGCGCACCGTTGAGGCTGAGCGCACGCTGCCGGACGGGACCCTCCGGGAACGTCGTGACCAGCAGGGACAGCGCGGCCGGGATGGCGATCGCGGCGGCGAGGCCCTGGCCGACGCGGGCGAGCAGCAGCACGGTCGGCCCCTGGGCGAGCCCGCCAAGCAGGGACGCCACGATCAGCAGCACCAGGCCGGTGAGGAACATCCGGCGTCGTCCGGCCAGGTCGGCGACCCGCGCGAACAGCAGGGTGAACCCCGCGGACGGCAGCGCGAACGTGGTCGCGATCCACTGCAGGTCGCCCTCACCGAGGCCGACCCCCGCCCCGATTGACGGCAGGGCCACGTTGAGGATCGAGAAGTCGATCGCGAGCATGAACTGCGTCCCCAGCAGCAGCACGAGCGCCAACCGCTGCCGCGGAGTCATCCGGTCGGGCCCCGCTGGCCGCGGATCCCCAGCGACGGGCCGCTCGGCCGTCGCGGACGGCGCGGGGTGCCTCGGGGCCGGCACGGCGACGCCGGCCGGGTCGCTCGCGTCCGGCGTGCCGACGGAGGCCCGCTCCGAGATCGCCGCGGGCATCGAATCTGTCATGCCCCGCACGATTCTGGACGTCGACGGCCCTAGCCACGCCCCCGCCGTTGCCACCCCCACGGGTCCTGCCCACGGCGTGGATGGCACCGTCAGGGTGACGGCCACCGGGAATAGTCCGGCGGCGGAACCCGGTCCTGGTGGTTCCTGGCACTGGCAGGGTCACCTTCGCCCCGTCGACTCGCGCGCCGTGCGGCGTGACAATGCCGAGCATGACCGAGCTGGGGGAGTTTCTCCGTTCGCGGCGCAACCAGATCACACCCGCGGACGTCGGCCTGACCCGCCCGGGTGACCGCCGCCGCGTCCCGGGCCTGCGGCGCGAGGAGCTGGCCCAGCTCGCCGGGGTGAGCGTCACCTACTACACCCGGCTGGAACAGGGGCAGAGCCGCAACGCGTCCGACGCGGTCCTGGACGCGCTCGCCCGGGTGCTGCTGCTGGACGACGACGAGCACGCTCACCTGCGCACCCTGGCCCGCCCGGCGCGCGTCGCCCGGCGCACCGCCCGGCCGGAGAAGGTCCGCCCGGGTGTGCGGCTGCTGCTGGACGCGGTGCGCGACGTGCCGGCGCTCGTCATCGGACGGCGGACCGACGTCCTGGCCTGGAACCGGCTCGCGCACGCCCTGCTCGCGCCGCATCTGGACTTCGCGGCGCCGAACCGCTGCGCGACCCAGCCGAACATGGCCCGCCTCATCCTGCTGGACCCGCACATCCGTGATCTTTACGTGAACTGGCGGCGCAAGGTCGACGAGGTCGTCCGCTACCTGCGGCTGGCCTCCGGTCAGTATCCCGACGACCAGCAGCTCACCACCCTCATCGGCGAGCTGTGTGTGAACAGCCCGGAATTCGCGGCGAACTGGGCCCGCCACCAGGTGCGCGACTGCGGGCACGCCGTCCGCGAGTACCGGCACCCGCTGGTGGGGGACCTCGTCCTCGCCGAGGAGGTGCTGCGCGTGCAGGACGACTCGGGCCTGCGGCTGCTCGTGCTCTCCCCCGAACCGGGCTCGGCGAGCGCCGAACGGCTCGCCCTGCTCGCCAGCCTCACCGCCGCCACCGTCGACACGGCCACGGCCGTCGGCGAGCCCCCCTGCGCAACGATTCCCGGCAGCCATCACCTCGCCACGACTCCCGGCAGCCAGCACCTCATCCCGTAACCACCGTCACCCTCCCCACGCCCGCACCCGTGCCGTGGTCACCGAGGCCGGCGCGGTCGCGGTCCGCCCGCAGCAGGTGGACGCCGACCAGGACGAACGCGGCCCCGGTCACGGCCTGGAAGACGGCCACCAGGGCGAGCGGAAGGACGTCCACCAGTGTGCCGGGCAGGGCGGTCAGCAGCAGGAGCCAGCTCGCGACGGGGACGAACCGTGCACGGACGAGCGCCGTGGCGAACAGCATGCTGCCGGCGACGTAGAGGATCCCGGCGGTGTAGACGGCCGGCATCGTCGGGGCGGAGTCCGCGAGCGCGTCGCGGACGGGCTCATCCAGGGGGAACAGCACGTACACCCGGGAGAACTCGATACCGGTCAGCAGCACCAGCCCGACGATGTTCGCCAGCGCGCCCAGGTCGAGCAGCCGGTTGCCCGGCCCGCCGAGGGGACCCGGCCGGCGCAGGCAGGCGGTGATGCCGGCGACGGCGAGCACCGCGAGGACGGGCGCGGCGACCCCGGCTGTGTTCAGCACGGCGTTCTCACTGCCGGCGATGTCCACCGGCGCGTCGAGCAGGACGGCGGCGCCGCCCGCGATGCTCGCCGCCGCGGCCGCGAGCCGGGTTCGTGGCTCGACAGCGGGCGGGCTGGGTGGGGTGTCTCGGTCGGTGCTCATGGTCGTCCTCCGAACGGCGGGGAGTGTCGCCCCGGCCACCGACCCTGTCTATATCGGTAGCCAGTACTCTGATCGCCAATATAACGGTAGACGTACTAGTGGGCAACGGGACGGCTGGCCGCCCCGCTGGAGACGCGGTTCGGTGAGATTCAGTGAGGTTCGGTGCGGTTCAGTGCAGTTCGGTGAGGCGGCGGCTTCCACTGCCGGTCACCGCCACCGCGATCGCCACTCCCGCCGCCATCAGCAGCCAGCGCAGCAGGAGCAGCCCGTCGCGGTCGAGTGCCACGGCCCGCAGGGCGTCGCCGAGCTCCCCGAGCGCACCCAGCGCGAGCCGGCCGAACCACACGACGGCCGCGGCGGCCGCCAGCCGTGGATCCTGCCCGCCGAGCAGGACGCACAAGGCGGGCAGCAGGACGGTCAGGCCGAGGCGGAGCGCGACCGGTGCCGCCTCTCCCGCGGTGCAGGTCGCGGCGAGTGCGAGCAGCGGGCCGGCGGCGTAGGCCGCGGCGACGCCGGCCCGGCGCGCGGACCGCGGCCAGCACCGCGCGGAGGGCCCGGCCGCTACCGGCGGCCTTTGCGCCGGACGACCCAGCAGCAGGCCCAGGAAGACCACGCCGAGGCCGGACAGCCAGCCGAGATCCCCGTACCCGCCGCTGTTCGCGGCGGTCAGACTGGCCGTGAGCGTGACCAGGGCCGTGAGCGCGGTTGCCGTCAGCGCGCCGGCCCGCCGCCCGCTGTACCCCAGTCCGACGCCTACCGCCCCGGTCACCCCCGCCACCGCGGTCCACCACCCGGGAGCGGGACCGATCAGGAGAGCGGGGGTGACCCGGGGCGTCGCGCCGCCGAACTGTGCGGTCCAGACGTCCACCGTCATGACGACCAGCAACATCACCGCGCCGAGGTACAGGCCGCCGCGCCAGACACCGAAAAGCCCCGGTCCGGCGCGGGCCCGTGCGCGCAGGCGCAGCGCCAGCGCGGCGAGCGACCCGAGCTCACCGAGGTGGGCGCGCCGGCCGCGGGTGGCACCGACCTCCGCGACGGTGAGCGCCACGTCGTGGGTGAACGCGGGGTCCACACCCTCGAGGCGGGCGGCGAGCCACCGCGTCGACGCGGCGAGCCGGCCGTCGCTCCAGCGTCCCAGCGGGCCGGGGGTGGACGCCGTCACGTGCCGCGCAGCCCGAGCCGGGCCACGGCCAGGTCGGCGTTCGCCCGCAGCCTCGCGGCCTCCTGAGCGAGCAGGCCGGCACCGGTGTCGGTCAGCCGGTAGTTGCGGCGCGGCGGGCCGCCGTCCGACACCTCACCGTCGAAGGCGACGAGCCCGTCAGCCTCCAGGCGTTCGAGCGCGCCGTACAGGGTGCCCGCGCGGAGCCGGACGCGCCCCTGGGACATCTCCTCGACGGCCTTGATCACCCCGTAGCCGTGCAGCGGCCCGGGCCCCAGCGCGGCGAGAATGAGAAACGTCGGTTCCCGCAGTGGGACGGAGGCGGACACCCCGCGATCATACCGTCGACTGTGCCGCCCATCGGTATACCGGCGGCCGGTGATCGGCCTAGGAATCCTCGGGCGTCGCACAGGTGGAACGGGGCCGGGCTCCCAGGTGCGGATGGATCCCCGGGTGCAGCTCCAGCGTCGCGGCCACCCGGCGCAGCAGGCCGACGAACACCCGCCGCTCGTCGGCGGTCAGATCGCGGGCGATCTCGCCCTCCAGCGGTGGGATCACCTCCGTGACCTGCTCCAGAAGCGCCGTACCGGCCGGCGTCAGGTCGATCTCGAAGGCCCTCCGGTCCTGTGCGCTGCGCCGCCGCCGGACCCAGCCCGCCTCCTCCATCTCGTCGATCAACCCGACCATGTTGTTGCGGTGCATGCCCAGCGCGTCCGCGAGCTGCTGCTGGGTCCGGCCCGCGGCCGCGGTGGTCAGGTTGCTGAGCACACCGAACGCGCGCGGTGAGACGCCGAGCGGCGCCAGCCGGTCGGCGAACTCCTGCGCCGTGCGGGCGCCGACCTGGGACAGCAGGAAGGGCAGGGACACGGAGTAGGGGGCCGCCGGGACGTCGTTCACGAGTCGGAAGTGTACCGTCCAGTGATTGTCATCTAAGGTGACAATCACTAGATGGGTGTTTCGCGCCGATTCTGTGTGATCGAGATGGGGAGTGGCTGAGATGAAGATCGCGGTAGTGGGGGCGACCGGGCGGACCGGAGCCCTGGTCGTGGAGCAGGCACTGGCCCGCGGCCATCGGGTGACGGCCGTGGCACGCCGGCCCGAGGCCGTGCTGGCCCGGCACGACAACCTGCAGGTCGCCGCCGCGGACGTACTCGACCGGGAGACCCTCCTCCCGGCGCTCGCCGGTGTTGAAGCCGTCGTCTCGGCGCTGGGCGCGGCGGCCGGCAGGGAACCGACGACGGTGTACTCCACCGGCGTCCGCAACCTGCTCGCGGCGATGCGGGCCGGCGGCGCGGGCACCATCGCCGTGATCTCCGCGACCCCGGCGGGGCCGCGCGGCGAACTGCCCTTCCTGGAACGGCGGCTGATGATGCCGGTACTCGACCGTTTCTTCGGCGAGGCCTACGCCGACATGCGGCGGATGGAGGACATCCTGCGGACCAGTGACGCCGACTGGATCTCGGTGCGCCCGCCCCGCCTGATCGACCGCCCCGGGACCGGCTCCTACCGCGTCGCCACGGAGGCGCCGCTGCCGAGGGCCCGCAGCATCACCTATCCCGACCTGGCCATGGCCCTGCTGGACGTGCTCGACCGCCGCGACCTCCACCGCCGAGCGGTAACCGTCGCGCACTGAGCCGCCGCCGGCCGCCCGCCGGCGCCACGACCACCGACGACCATCAACGAGGCCACGCACCCGCGGATCCTGAGCGGCCTGTCGCCTTCTGGGAGCGCTGGGACGAGGAGCCCGCGGCCGTTCGCGCTGTTTCCGCCGTGGGCCGGCACGACGTGGAGGGCCTCGGTGCGGGAGCGGTGTCTCCCCGCCGCAGCAGCGCTCTGTGCAGGCGGGCGTTCTCCTGGTACAGCCGTTGTAGTTCAGCCTGCTGCTGGCGTCGTCGTCGCTGGTCGTAGCCAGTCGCCGTCTCGGCCTGGCGGACCCATCGTCGAAGCGTCTCGGTGCCCATGTCGAGCGCGGCAGCGACGGCCTTGATGGCCTGCGATGTGGACGGGTACTGAGGCCGGATGCGTGCGACGTGGGCGACGGCCTGGGCGCGGAAAGGCGGGGGGTACCTCGTCGGACGACCCATGCTGGAACGCTCCTGCGGTGGGGGAGGGAGGCCTCCCGACTGCGGACGGACGCATGGGAGGCGTGACACCGGATTTTTGGCAGTGTTCAGCCAGTGCACCGAGCCTGGATCTCGAATCCGAGACCGAATGGATCCGTTCGTGCTGCCCATTACATTCCTCGACCGGTGCGACGGTGCGCGGTCGAGCCTGCGGGGTCTGCTGGCCGTGAGCTCACTTCGCGGCGAGAAAGCTCCGGGGCAGGACTATGGCAGAGCAGGTCGCTCCTGTCAGCAAAACGGCAGGCAAATTTCTTTGTTGCTCCTGACGTGCCAGGTGGAGACGCCAACAGGCTGTCGGTGGCGCTGCGCACCGGCGATGACAGACGCGGCCTGTCGTTGCGCGCGACCTGGGCCAGCCGTTCCTGACGTCGGGGTCATGTGACTTTCTGCCTCTAGCATCCGACGGTGACAGCTTGCAGCCGACCGACGCTCCGGAACCCGCGCTTGGAATCGGCTTATGTTTCATCGACGTAACACACTCCTGTGTGTCTGGTGTCATATCGACTCCGGAGAGTGTGCGAGCGTGTTAACTGCGTCGCGGCGCAAGGTATCACGGCCCTGGGTGTTCTGTACCTAAATGCCCCGCTTGCGCCGCCGGCCTGTCGTCGCACGCAGTAACCGGTAGGCCATCGGTGATCTTGCCGTAATCGCAATGGGTAACGATTTCGGTGGACGGCGCATGCGGGGCTGTTTGCGCCGCGGCATTCGATCCTGTCATTTTCGGTGATCCGGAACGGCAGCTGTTCTCCGTAGCGGCCGCGCTGGTGCCGCTTTCCCTGATCAAGGGATTCCTGCTGGATCGGAGTTGGCGTGGTGCGGGCATTCCCCATGCGTCGTCGTAGGTCCCTCGTCCGTTCCCTGTGTATCTTCTTGGCCGCGTTACTGGCGGCGACGGGAACCGAGCTCGTCCTCTCCGCTGAGCGGCCGGTGTGGGCCGCGCCGGCCGAGACCGCGGACGCCCCGCCGCCAGCCCCGACCGGGCCCGCGCAGCGACCGGACTTCATCTCGGCGCAGCTGGCCGCGCATGCGGAGAATCGGCGGATCGAGGTGACCGAGGAGCGGACGGAGACGACGTCGACGTTCGTGAATCCCGACGGGACGGTCACCGTCGACTCCTACACGGGGATCCGCCGGGTCCGCCGGGGGGAGGGCTGGGCCGACGTCGACTCGACCCTGGTCCTGGCCGACGGAAAGGTCACGCCGAAGGTCGCGAAGGCGGGCATCGTGCTGTCGGCGGGCGGGTCGAAGCCCGGTGACGTCGCCACCCTTGTCGACGGTGCCCGGGAGATCGCCTTCGGCTGGCCGAGTGCGCTGCCCGCTCCGGAGCTGAAGGACAACACCGCGACCTACCGGGGCGTCGCCGAGGACACCGACCTGGTCGTCAAGGTCGTTCCGACCGGCTACGACGTGCTGATCGTCGCCCACAGCCCCGCCGCCGCGCAGGCGGCCCTGTCGCTGCCGATGCGGCTGAAGGGCCTCACCGCCACCCGGACGTCGGCCGGGGAACTGCAGCTGTCCGCCGGCGGGAAGGTGACCGCCCGCTCGCCCGCGCCGCTGATGTGGGACGCCCATCTCGACCCGGAGAGCCGGCTGCCCGACCGGGTCCGCGGCGTCGACGCGACACTCGACACCGCGAAGGCCGCCTCGCCCACGCTGGCGCTGAAGCCGGACCGGACCTGGCTCACCGACCCCGCCCGGCAGTACCCGGTGACCATCGATCCGGCCGCCACCCTCGCCGACAACCTCGACACCGACGTGAACAACCTGTACACGACCACCAACTACGACACCTACGAGAACCTGCGGGTGGGGAACTACCTCGGCGCGGCGGTGAACCGTTCCTTCCTGCGCTTCGACGACTCCGCGATCAAGGGCAAGCACGTCACCTCGGCGGTGCTGAACCTGTGGCAGGGCGGATCCGCGACGTGCACGGCCCAGCCGACGATCGTGCAGGGATCCGGCGGGATGGGGGCGGGCACCACCTGGAACACCCAGCCGAGCGCGGACGGGATCACCTGGGGCAACGCCACGTTCAACAACGGCGGGTCGTGCACGGGCTCGGGTGGCACGAACATCGACATCACCGGGCTGGTCGACGCCTGGGCGCACAACGGCTACCCCTCGCCGGAGACGCTCACCCTGCGCGCTCCGAACGAGTCCGACGGCAACCAGTTCAAGTACTTCTACTCGGGTGACACGTTCCTGGCCCCGCACATCTCCACCACCTACAACTCCTACCCGGGGACGGTCGCCGGCCGGTTCACCAGCCCGTGCTCCGCACAGTGCGGCGGCAGCCCGGCGATGGTGCTGACGAACAGCACCACCCCGACCCTGTCCGGCGCGTCGCTGGATCCCGAAGGCAGCCCGGTCCGGCTTGACTTCGAGGTGTGGAACTCCGCCGGCTCCACCATGATCACAAGTGGGTCGGTGTCGAACGTGACCTCGAACGCGGTCGGCACCTGGACGGTGCCCTCGGGGCTGCTCACCAACGGGACGGCCTACCAGTGGCGGGCGCGTGCCTTCGACGGGGTCGACTACTCGCAGGCATGGTCGGGCTGGATCCCGTTCACCGTGGACACCACCGCCCCCGCCGCGCCGACCGGGCTGAGCTCAGCGGCCTGGCCGTCCGGCGGCTGGGGCTCGGCCACCTCCGGCACGTTCACCTGGACCTCGCCGGGCGGGGACACCCAGTCGTTCCTCTACGGCCTCGACCAGCCCTCGCCGTCCACCGACACACCCTCGACCGTCACCTCGACGCTGAGCCCGGGCGGTGGGCTGCACACCTTCTACCTGCGGACCAAGGACAAGGCGGGCAACCTCTCCCCGGTCGCCTCCTACGGGTTCGGCGTCGGGGCGGGCGCGCTCGCGCAACCGGCGGAAGGGGCGCGGATCCAGCGGTACACCACCCTGGAGGGGCAGGCCCCCGCGGCGCAGACCAAGGTGACGTTCCAGTACCGGCAGGGAACGAACACCGCCACGGCGTGGAGCGACGTCCCGACCGCCGACGTGACGGTGGCCGGGACGTCGACGCACCCGACCTGGCCGATGACCCGTAACGGCTCGGGCCTGTTCGACAAGCTGACCTGGGATCTCAACGCCACCCTGACCGGCTTCGGCGCGCCGGACGGACCGGTGCAGGTCCAGGCCTGCTTCCGGGACGCCGCCGACACGGTGTCATGCGCCCCGCTGCACACCGTGCAGTTCGCCCGCCGCGCCTTCGCCGACGCCGACGCCACCCAGCAGGTCGGCCCGGGCACCGTCGCCCTGCTGACCGGCGACTACTCGGTGTCGGCGACGGACGTCTCGATGCCGACCTACACCGGTGAGCTGACGGTCGGGCGCTCCTTCACCACCCTGGCGGTGGGCGGCACGCCCGGGGTGTTCGGCCCGGGTTGGACGGCGAGTATGCCCGGCCCGGACGCGGGCTCCGCCGACCGCACCCTCACCGACAGCACCGCCTCCGACGGCTACGTCGCGCTCACCGACGAGAACGGCGTCCAGGACGTCTACACCCGCACCGGCTCGGGCGTCTACCCGTACTCCTACGCCGGTGTCGGTGACGTCGGAACGGACGGGTCGAAGCTGGTGAAGGACTCGGCCACCCAGTTCACCCTCACCGAACTCGACGGAACACGGACGATCTACACCGCGCAGACGGTCAGCGGGGCGACGGTCTGGCGGGTCAGCCAGGTCATCGAACCCGGCACGAACACCACCTCCACGTTCACCACCGACTCCGCCGGGCGGACCACCCGCATCCTCGGCCCGGTCCCGGCCGGCGTCACCTGCACCACCCTCGTCGCCGGCTGCCGGGCCCTGACCCTCGGCTACGCCGCCACGACCACCGCGACCGGCACCGGCACCGACCCGGCCACCTGGGGCGACTACACCGGCCGACTGACCTCGATCGCGATGTCCCTCAACGGCGACGCGCCGATCAACGTCGCCGCCTACGCCTACGACGCCGCCGGCCGGCTGCGCTCGGCGAAGGACCCCCGCACCGGCCTGACCACCACCTACGCCTACGACGCGGCCGGCCGGCTCGCCCAGATCACCCCACCCGGGCAGGCCACCTGGACCCTGACCTACGACGGCGCTGCCCGGCTCTACACCGCCTCCCGCCCCGCCCCCGGCGGGGGGACCGCGACCCAGACGATGGCCTACGACGTGCCCGTGTCCGGATCGGGAGCGCCAGTCGACCTGTCCCCGGGGCAGGTCGCGGGCTGGGCGCAGACCGACATCCCGCTCTACGCCGCCGCGGTGTTCCCCGCCGGCCACGTGCCGGCCGCCGTCCCGGCCACGACGGACTGGCCCTACGCCGACCTGACCTACCTCAACGCCGACGGCAAGCAGGTCAACACCGCCTCCTACGGCAACGGCGCCTGGCAGATCACCACCACCGAGCACGACGCCAAGGGCAACACCATCCGCACCCTGTCCGCCGAGAACCGCAACCAGGCATTCACGCCCACCGCCGACACGGACATGACGGTGGCGGCGCTGACCAGCTCCGCGGCCCGCGCCCAGCAGCTCGACGAGCAGACCGTCTACAGCTCCGACGGAGTGTCGGTCACCGACACCTACGGCCCGACCCATCAGATCGTCGACAACGCCGGAGCCCGCTACTCCGGCCGCGAACACGTGCACACCGACTACGACCAGGGCGCCCCCTCCGCGCCGGACCCCTACCGGCTGGCGACCACGGTCACCACCAGCACCCGACAGGCGGGCGGCACGGACGTCGACGCCCGCCGGACCGTCAACGGCTACGAGGCCAAGACCGGCGCCGACCCGTCCACCTCCGGCTGGGCCCTGCGCAAACCGACGACCATCACCACCTGGATGGGCGGCGGTTCCACCCCCGACATCGTCCGGACCACCTACTACAACCCGGCCGGGAACACGGTGGAATCCCGCCAGCCGAAGGCGAACAGCACCGGCACCGACGCCTTCACCACCGTCACCACCTACTACACCGCCACCGGATCGGGCAGCTGCGTGAACGCCTCCCGCACCGGCCTGGCCTGCACCAGCGGCCCCGCCGCCCAGCCGTCCTCGGGTAACCCGCTGCCGGTGTCGACCTACACGTACAACTCGCTGAACCAGGTCCTGACCGAGGTCGAGACGGTCAACAGCACCACCCGGACCAGCACGTTCACCTACGACACCGCCGGCCGCAGGACCTCCGAGGCGATCACCGCCAGCCCGGCCGCGAACGGCGGCACCGCCATCCCCACCGCCACCTACGGCTACGACCCGGCGACCGGCCTGGCCACAACCACCACCGCGAGCGGCATCACCCTGACCACCGGCTACGACAGCTGGGGACGGGTCGTCTCCCAGACCGACGCCGACGGCAACACCGCCACCACCGGCTACGACATCGACAGCCAGGTCACCTCCGCCACCGACGGAAAAGGCACCTACACCTACACCTACGACGGCGCGAACGAACATCGCGGCCTGCTGACCAGCCTGAACGTCGGTGCCGGATCAGCGCCGTCCACGTTCACCGCCGCGTACAACGCCGATGGCAAACTCGTCGCGCAGACCTATCCGAACGGCCTGGTCGCCACCACCCGCTACGACAACAACGCCGAACCGACCAGCCTCGTCTACGCCAAGAGCGGCACACCCTGGCTGTCGTTCACGCAGGCGAACTCGATCCATGAACAGATCCGCATCGACACCACCCCCGTGTCCGCGAAAACCCTCGGCTACGACCCGTCCGGCCGGCTGACCTCGGTCGCGGACACCGTCAGCTACGGAGGCCCGGCGAGCTGCACCACCCGCGTCTACGCCTACGACCCCGATTCCAACCGGACCGCGCTGACCAGCTATCCCGACGCCGGTGGAAGCGAGACGGGAACCTGTTCTACCAGCACCAGCCCGACGGCCTACTCTTTCTCCTATGACCAGGCCGACCGGCTCACGAACTCCGGTTATGCCTACGACCTGTTCGGCCGCACCACCACCGACCCCTACCCGCCCGCGGGCACCTCGGTGAGCGTCGGCTACCACGTCAACGACCTGGTCGCCTCGGAAACCGTCGGCACCACCACCCGCACCTACACCCTCGACCCCGCCCGGCGCCTTCGGTCCTGGACCGAAGGCAGCACGACCAGCACGAACCATTACACGTCAGCCTCCGCCGACAGCCCCGCCTGGATCGGTGTCGGGACCAGCTGGACGCGGAACATCGCCGGTATCGGCGGGGACCTCGCCGCCACCCAGACCGACACCGGTGCCGTCATCCTGCATCTGGCCAACCTGCACGGCGATGTCGTCGCGACCGTCGACGACATCACGACGGCCAGCTCCATCGCCAGCTACGCCGAATCCACCGAGTTCGGCCTGCCGTACTTCCCCTCCACCGCCTACCCGCGCTACGGCTGGCTCGGCGCGAAGCAACGCTCCCGCGACACCCTCTCCGACCTCACCCTCATGGGTGTCCGCCTCTACGACCCCAACCTCGGTCGCTTCCTGTCCACCGACCCCGTCCCCGGCGGCTCCGACAATCCCTACGACTACGCCCACCAAGACCCCTACAACAGCCTCGACCTCGATGGCCGGTTCTGGCGCAAGGTCGGCCGCTTCATATCTCATCATAAGGTCGACATCGCCCTCACCGCCCTGATGTTTGTTCCAGGTGGTGGGGAAGCGAGGCTGGGCTGGGAAGCGATTCAGATCGCGCGTCAAGCACGCTATGCCCGTGCTGGATGGGGTGGCTGGAGAGCCGCGGTGTCGAGGGGTGGCATGATTGGACGACGGGTTCCAGGAGCACGCAATTTCAAAATCCACTACGATATTGATGTGCATCCGTTCAGGTTTATCGGTAACCGCCCCCATATTCAAGTCGACACCTGGAAGCGCGGAGTGAAGGGGAGGCCCCGGAGCTATCGTCTTCCGTTCTTCCGTCTCTGGAGGTGAGATGAATGTTGCCGGGTCGTCGCCATCGCAGGGAAATGCGTGAGCTTCTTCGGAGACGGGTGGAGCTAGAGCTCGTAAATCTATCTAAAGTCGGCTTTGTTGAAGCGGAGAAATTTGACAGGCCGGTGAGCTGGGATGAAACATATGATGGGAAAAAAATATACTTGAAAATCTATCGTACCGTCGAAAGCTCTGATTGTGTTATGTTGTGGGTGAATGTCGACGACGGTGGATGGAGTGCGTATCATCCGGAGTCGGGATTCGTCTATGTGAGAAGGTAGCAGTCGGAGCTTCTCCGTAGAACAATGGTCGGGATGGCGGCTCCCTCTGTGTCGGTCTCGGCCGGCCGGCCTGGATCGGTGTCGGGACCAGCTGGACGCGGAACATCGCCGGTATCGGCGGGGACCTCGCCGCCACCCAGACCGACACCGGTGCCGTCATCCTGCATCTGGCCAACCTGCACGGCGATGTCGTCGCGACCGTCGACGACATCACGACGGCCAGCTCCATCGCCAGCTACGCCGAATCCACCGAGTTCGGCCTGCCGTACTTCCCCTCCACCGCCTACCCGCGCTACGGCTGGCTCGGCGCGAAGCAACGCTCCCGCGACACCCTCTCCGACCTCACCCTCATGGGTGTCCGCCTCTACGACCCCAACCTCGGTCGCTTCCTGTCCACCGACCCCGTCCCCGGCGGCTCCGACAATCCCTACGACTACGCCCACCAAGACCCTCGTAACGTCCTTGACCCCGGTGGAAGTGGTCCTGGCGAAAAAGCCTGGCCCGTGACCGGGCTACCGCGCGGCATGCCGGGCCCGCGCCTCGGGGAGGCCGGGCGCGGGTGCGATCCGCGGTGAGGCGGCCGGGAGGGCACCGGCGCAGGTCATGGGGTGGCGGCGGGTACCGGCCCGTGACTGGTGACCACACCGACGGTGCCCTCGGCGAGCCGGTACGACAGACCGACCACCGCACATCGTCCGGCGGCGACCTCGGCCGCGAGCAGGACCGACCGGCCGACCAGGCCGTCGACCGTCCGCCGGATATGCGTGCGCACGAACGCGTCGACGTCAGTGTGTCCGGCCGCCCGCGCCGACAACACGCTGGGCATCACCCGCTCGACCACGTCCCCGAGATAGCCCGCAGGCGCGGTCCCGTCACGATCTGCCTCGGACGCCGCGGTGACAGCGCCACACGAATCGTGCCCGAGAACGACGACGAGTGGCGCACCGAGCACGCTGACGCCGTACTCGATGCTGCCCAGCACCTCAGGCCCGGCGACGTGACCGGCGGTCCTCACCACGAAGAGATCCCCCAACCCGCGGTCGAAGATGATCTCAGCTGCCAGGCGGGAATCGGAGCATCCGAACAGCACGGCGAACGGATGCTGTCTCGGCGCCACAGCCGATCGGCGGTCAGCATCCTGGTTCGGGTGCAGCCGTTCACCACGCACGAAGCGCGCGTTGCCTTCCCTCAGGACCGCGAACGCCTCGGCGGGCGAGGACATAGCGAGATTGAAATCGGGCACGCGCAGCAACCTATCTGGTCAGGCGCCGAACCGAACCCGATCGCGGCAACGCCACCAGCAACCGACCAGCCGGGCGCCCGCGAAGGCCCGGCCGTCGAGGTGTCTCCGGGTACCGGGGCGTCCATATGCCCGGTCCGACGCCCGGTCCCGCCTCGCGACCGCGGCCCACCATCCCAAACCCAAGATAGTCAACGCCGTTGACGGCCTGTGCCTCAACCCCTACGACTACGCCCACCAAGACCCCTACAACACCTTCGGCCTCGACGGACGACCCCGGGTCGTGGGTGACACGACTACTTCACTTTCCACTTCATTTTCCACATCGAACAGCGAGGCGGATTCTGGTGAGTGATGCGCAGACGCCCTTGGCCCCTGAGGGTAAGCTGGGTAGATGTACCAAAGATCCATATGATGGTTGCTATTTACTCGTGGCAACCGAGACCGAGGACAGCTTCTATTTTTATTTGAGTGATCATCCAGACTTGCCAAAATCTGTCGCCCGCCACGACGATTTCAGGGTCCACGAGGACGATTTTGATGATGTCGTCGAGGAGCTTGGCGTAGAATGGTTCGGGTCTGAGGAGGGTGAGCGCCTGGAGCGAGAGGTATTTGATCTCCGCCGGGAATGGGCGGCGCGGCGAGCTCGTCGCGAACGTCTGCGAAAGTGGTTCTCGCACCTCCATCAGTGATGACGGCACGGAGTGCGATTGTCGTCGCGCCAGCCATGAATGACATCGGAGAGAAGGTCACGGACGCGGCCCAGTACGGCGCTCAGATATTCGTCGGCTTCCAGTTCCCCGAACAGGGGGTGGCTTCCGCGGTCGGGTTCTTCGGCCACGCCAGCGGGCTCGCCGCCTACCTGGTCACGGCCACCTCCGGGCTACCCGACGCCCAGCAGGGCCTGGCCACCGGCCTGGTCACCATCCCCTCACAGCCCTGATCGCCGCGTTCCTGCTCCGCCGCCACCCGGGTGCCCGCCAAACCGCGGTGTAGCGGCCCGCCTCGATCGACTACTGCCCGCGGGGAATGCCCCGCTGTCGGATAGATGTCAGCCGTTCCGGTCGGTCCCGCGCGGGCCGGGCGCGGCAGCCGACCGCCGGGGACCTCGTTCGTCGTATCCCCGCACGTCAGGGCGTCGCGGTGGGCTCGGTGCCGTCCACAAGCGGGCCCGTGAGGACCCGCGTGGACAGATCACTGCCGGACCGGGACCGATCGCGCTTTGCTACCATCCGGCACTCTAGGAGGTGCCCGAAAAGGGGCACGGGTGGTGATAGCGGGCGCGTCTCGCGCACCGTCGTTCCGCGGGGCGGCGACCAGGAGGTCGGTCTGTGTCGGTCATCGACCGGGCTCGGGTGGCCGCGGCGCTGCCGGGGTACGTCCTCGGCCGCGAGCTGGGCGCGGGCGCGTTCGGCCTGGTGATCGCCGGGCGTCGGCTCCCACCCGGCACGAGCTCCGCAACCGACGGTGCCGCGGCTGGCGGCCCCGCGACGGACGTGGCCGTCAAGATCCTCGATCTGGGCGCGGCCGGCGTCGCCCCCGCCCCCGGTGGCGACGGCTCCGGCGGGGCGTCCGCGGGCACCGTCGTACTCGGGTCGGCTCCCGGGGCCGGTCCGCCGCCCGCCCCGGACCGTGACCAGGACGCCCGGATCCTCACCCAGCTCGATCATCCGCACCTGTGCCGGCTGCTCGACATCGTCCCCGTCGACGGGCTGCGCCTGCTGGTGACCGAGCTGCTGCCCGGCGGGACACTGGCCCGCCAGAGCCTGACCCCGCCGGCCGCGTGCGCGGTCGTGCTCGCCGCCGCCGACGCGCTGATGCACGCCCACGCCGCCGGCGTCCTGCATCGCGATGTCAAACCCGCCAACATCCTTTTCGCCGCGGACGGCCAGCCGAAGCTGACGGACCTGGGCGTGGTCGGGCTCGTCGACGGGACGCCGCTCACCGCCGGCGGCGTCATCGGCACGGCCCAGTACATGGCTCCCGAGCAGGTGAGCGGGAGCCGCCTGGGGCCCGCGACGGACATCTACGCGCTGGCCGCGACCCTGCACGAGCTGCTGGCCGGAACGCCGCTGTTCGGTGCGGGCCTGACCGCGCCGGAGCTGTTACGCCATCACTGCGAGGTCGTCCCGGCTCCGCCGCCGGGCGTCCCGCCGCCGGTGGCGGCGGTGCTGGCCAGGGCGCTGGCGAAGGCACCGGGGGAGCGGCACCGCACCGCCGGGCAGTTCGCCATGGATCTCGCCGCGGCCGCGCGGCTGGGGTACGGCGGCGACTGGCTGGCACGGGCGGACGTTCCGCTGGCGATCAGTGACGGGCTGCGCGAACAGGGATCGGGCCCCCACCCGGCGCTGGGCCCGCCAGGCGCTGTCGGCATCGGCACCGGGGGTGCCGGAGCCGGCACAGGCGCCGATGACGATCTGGCGGAGCGCACCACGAGGTTGGACCCGCCGCTGCCGCCGGTGACCTCCCTGCTTCCGGAGCCTGTGCCGGTCGGCCCACCCGGCGGCGCCCAGGCGACCGGCCCCGAGGCCACCAGCGCTACCAGCGCTACCGATACCGGCCTGTCCGCCGAGGGACCGCTGCCTCGCTCGGGCCCCGGCGGTCCTGATGGTCCGGCCGGCCGGCGGGCGTCCCGGCGGCGGGTGTGGATGGTCGGCGCCGCGGTCGCGGCGGTGCTGGCGGTCGTGGCCGCGCTGGTCGTCCCGCGGGTCACCGGCGACGAGCAGGCGGTCACCGGTGCCGCTCCGGCCAGCCCGCGCAGCGGGCCGGGCACGGCGGCGCCGCCGGAGCGGCCCGGACCGCTGCCGCCGCCACCGCCGTACCCGGTGGTCACGGTGGCCGGGACGGGCGAGGCGGCGTTCTCCGGCGACGGCGGCCCCGCCGGCTCGGCGGCGCTCAACGGCCCGTTCGGGATGGTCGCGGACTGGGCCGGCAACATCTATGTCGCCGACTTCGACAACAACCGGGTCCGGCGGATCACGGCGGACGGGACGATCACCACGATCGCCGGGACCGGTGAGGCGGGCTTCTCCGGCGACGGGGGGCCCGCCACCCAGGCACGGCTGCGCCAGCCGGCGGCGGTGGCGCTCGACTCGGCCGGCAACATCCTGATCGCCGACACGTTCAACCAGCGCATCCGCCGTGTCGACCCGTCCGGGATCATCACGACGGTGGCGGGCAAGGATGACCGCGGGTTCAGCGGGGACGGTATGCCGGCGACCGAGGCCACCCTCTGGTACCCCGGTGGGGTCGTGGCCGACCCGACCGGCAACATCTACGTCGCCGACAGCGGCAACAACCGGATCCGGCGGGTCGGCACCGACGGGATCATCCAGACCGTGGCCGGCGGGGACGGTGAGGGCGCGTTCGGTGACGGCGGCCCGGCGGCCGACGCGCTGCTGGCGTTCCCGATCAGCGTGGCGATGGACCGCCCCGGCCGGCTCTACATCGCCGACTCCGGCAACAACCGGATCCGCCGGGTCGGGCTGGACGGGGTGATCGAGACCGTCGCCGGCACCGGCCTGCCCGGCTACTCCGGCGACGGCGGGCCGGCGACCCGCGCCACGCTGCGTTCCCCGCGCGGGGTCGCCGTCGACGCGCGGGGCGCCATCTTCATCACCGACCGGACCAACCGGCGGATCCGGCGGGTCGACCCGTCCGGGATCATCACCACCGTGGCGGGCACCGCCCACCCGGGCCGGGACGAGTCCGTCGACCCGGACGCGATGAGTCCGGACGGGCCGGTCGCGCTCGACCCCACCGGGGACGTCTTCGTCGCCGACCGGCGGCGCAACCAGGTGCTCCACGTGGAGCTGACCGGCTCCGGGTAGCGCCGCGCCCAGACGGACGACCAGCGAGCCAGCATCAGCGAGCCAGCATCAGCGAGCCAGCAGAGCTCAGACCAGGACGGGAGGGGAGCCGTGCCAGTCGTCGACCGCGCACGCGTCGCCGCCGCGCTCCCGGGCTACGGGATCGGCGGCGAGCTGGGGTCGGGTGCCTTCGGGCTCGTGCTCGCCGGCTACCACCAGGAGCTCGACCGGCGGGTCGCGGTCAAGGTGCTCGCCAGCGGCGCGGCGGAGGCGGCGGTCGACTTCCGCACCGAGGCCCGGCTGCTCAGCCGGCTCGACCATCCGCACATCGTGCGGACCTACGACTACGTCACCCGCGGCGACCTGTGCCTGCTGGTGATGGAGATGCTGCCCGGCGGGACGCTCACGCACCGGGTGATGCGCCCCGAGGCCGCCTGCGCGGTCGGCCTGGCCGTCGCCGACGCGCTCGCCCACGCGCACGCCCACGGGGTGCTGCACCGCGACATCAAACCGGCGAACATCCTGTTCACCGACCAGGGCCAGCCCAAGATCACCGACTTCGGCATCTCGAAGGTGTTCGAGGGGTCGGCGTCGACGGCGAGCCGGGTGGTGGGCACGCCCCGCTACATGGCCCCCGAGCAGATCACCGGCGACCGGCTGAGCCCGGCCACCGACCTGTACGCGCTCGGCGTCGTCCTCTACGAGCTGTTCACCGGGGCGTCGCTGGCGCCACCGTCGCTGCCGCTGCCGCTGCTGCTGCGCCATCACACCGAGGTCGTGCCGCCCCCGCCGCCGGGGGTCCCGGCGCCGCTGGCGGAGGTGCTGATGCGCAGCCTGGCCAAGCGGCCCGAGGACCGCCATCCCAACGCCCGCGCGTTCGCGTTCGACCTGGCCCGGGCGGCCACCGCCGTGTTCGGCCGGCACTGGCTCGACCGCGCAGGCATCCCGATCCACCTCGCCGAGGACGTCCGCCAGATCACCACCCGCAGGTTCGGGCGGGTGCCGCGCACGGAGGAGCACGGCTGGCCCGCGGGCGGCGGACCGGTCCGCGGCGGGCGACCGGGCGGCCGGGCGAGCCGGTGGCTGCCGGTCGGCCTGCTCGCCGGGGGGCGCGGCGCGCGGGTACCGCTGACGGTGACCGCGCTGGCCGTCGTCCTCGCGCTCGTCGCGGGCGGTGGGGCCGGCTGGGCGGTGTGGGGGCGGCCGGAGCCCGCGCCGCCAGCGCCGCCGGCCCCGCCGCCGGCCTGGCAGCCGGTGCTGGCCACGGGCACGATCACCACGGTGTTCGGTTCCGGCTCGGAGGGCTTCTCCGGCGACGGCGGGCCCGCCGCCCAGGCCGAGTTCGACACCCCGAACGACCTGACGATCGACGCCCCGCGCGGTTACGTCTACGTCGCCGACACCGACAACCACCGGATCCGCCGCATCGACCGGACCGGCACGATCACCACCGTCGCCGGCACCGGGACGGACGGCTTCGCCGGCGACGGCGGCCCGGCGACCGAGGCGCAGCTCGACGAGCCGAACAGCGTCGCGGTGGCCCCCGACGGCACCCTCTACATCGCCGACACCCACAACCACCGCATCCGTCGCATCGGCCTGGACGGGATCATCACGACGATCGCCGGCCAGGACGACTTCGGTTTCGCCGGTGAGGTGAGCGACGACGGCCTGACGTTCTCCGGCGACGGCCTGCCGGCGGTGAACGCGAAGCTGAACTACCCGAACACCGTTCTGCTGGAGCCCGGCGGGAGCCTGCTCGTCGCGGACGGGGAGAACAACCGGGTCCGTCGCATCGGCCTGGACGGGATCATCACCACGATCGCGGGCACCGGGGCGGAGAGCTTCGGTGGCGACGGCGGCCCGGCGACCTCCGCCGGCTTCAGCTACCCGAGCGCGCTGGCCCGTGGCCCCGACGGCAGTCTCTACGTCGCCGACCAGGACAACTACCGGGTCCGCCGCATCGCCCCGGACGGGACGGTCAGCACGTTCGCCGGGACCGGGACGATGGGCTTCTCCGGCGACGGCGGCCCGGCCGTCCAGGCCGAGGTCAACACCGTCGGTGCCGACCTCGCCGTCGACGCGGCCGGCAACGTCTACCTCTCCGACCCGGGGAACAGCCGGGTCCGGCGCATCGGCACCGACGGCGTCATCACCACCATCGCGGGCACGGGCGCGTCGGAGTACTCGGGCAACGGCGGCCCGGCGACCGCCGCCGAGCTGGTGTACCCGGGTGGCCTCGCGCTCGACGACGTCGGCGACCTCTACATCGCCGACGGTGTCGACGGCCGGGTGCGCGCCATGCGGCTCCCGCCGGGCAGCTGCGCCACGGCGCCGTGCCCGACCTCCCCGCCCGTCCCGGGTGCGTCCCCGGCTCCCGGCGCCCCCGCGCCGCCCGCCTCCGCTCCCGCGCCCGTGACGCCGGGCGTCGCGGGCACCGCGGCGTAGGGCCGGCGTGCCCGCCGTAGACCGGGCGCGGATCGCCCAGGCGCTGCCCCGCTACACCCTCGGCGACCAGCTCGGCTCGGGGTCGTTCGGCCTGGTCATCGCCGGGCACCACCAGGACCTCGACCGCCCTGTGGCGATCAAGGTGCTGTCGGCGGCGCTCGCGGCCGACTTCCGGGCCGAGGCGCGGATGCTCAGCCGCCTCGACCACCCGCACATCGTCCGGATCTACGACTACGTCGCCCAGGACGACCTCTGCCTGCTGATCATGGAACTGCTGGGTGGGGGCAGCCTCGCCCAGCACCGGCTGCGGGCCGAGGCGACCCTGGCCGTCGGGGTGGCCGTCGCCGACGCGCTGGCCCACGCGCACGCCCACGGCGTGGCGCACCGCGACATCAAGCCCGACAACATCCTGTTCACCGAGACCGGGCAGCCCAAGCTGACCGACTTCGGCATCGGCAGGTTGTTCGAGGCCGGGCCGGGGACGACGAGCGGGATCGTCGGGACCCCGAAGTACATGGCACCCGAGCAGATCGCGGGCGGGCCGGTCGGGCCGGCGGCGGATCTCTACGCGCTCGGCGCCGTCCTGTACGAGCTGGTCGCCGGCAGGTCCATGTTCGACCCGGGGCTGTCCGTGCCGGAGCTGCTGCGCCATCAGTGCGAGGTCGACCCGCCGCCGCTGGAGGGTGTCCCCCCGGCGGTGGCCGCCGTTATCCTGCGCGCGCTGGCCAAGGCGCCCGCCGAGCGCCAGCGGGACGCCCGTGAGCTCGTCCGTGACCTGTCCGAGGCCGCGGCCGGGCTGTTCGGCCCGGACTGGCGCGCCCGCAGCGGCCTGGTCGTCCGCCTCACCGAGTCCGTCGGCGAGGCGACCCTCGGCGGCGGCTCGGGCACGATCCACCGGTTCAGTCCGCCGCCGCGCGGGACGGGCCCAGGCGCCGCGGGCCCCGCGGTGGCCGGTCCCGCCGCAGCTGGGATGCCGGCCACCGCCGGCCCGCCCGGGGTACCGGTTCGGGACGCGCGGGAGGCACCGGATCCGCCGCCCTCGCCGGACGTGGCGAGCGGGGCGGGACCGGCGGCCGCCGCCGGAACCCCGGTCTCGACCGGAACCGCGACCGCACCGGGGCGGAACCTGTTCGAGGGCACCCCGTACGGGCGGCGGAGCCGGCTCACCGGACGCCGGGCGGGTGCGGTCGCGCTGGTGGCGGTTGTCGCCGTCGCCGTGATCGTCGCCGCGGTGCTGACGCTCGGCCGCGGAGGCGGTGGCCCGGCCGCGGACGGCCGGCCCGGCGGCACTCCCACGCCGCCGACCGCCCGGACTCCGGCGCCCGTGACCCTGCAGCAGATCGCCGCCTGGGCCGTCGCGCCGTCCGGTGGCTTCTACGTGGTCGACTCCGCCGGCACCCGGCTGCTGCGGCTCGATCCGGCGGGGAAGGTGTCGCTCGTCGCGGGCACGGGCGTCCCGGGGTCGACGGGCGACGGGGGACCGGCGCTGCAGGCCCGCCTGCGCGGCGTGCGGGACGTCGCGGTGGACGGCGCCGGCAACATCTACCTCGCCGAGGAGCGCAACGACCGGATCCGGCGCGTCGGCCGCGACGGGGTGATCACGACGGTGGCGGGCGGCGGCGCGACCAGCTATCGCGACGGCCTGCCGGCGACGAGCGTCGCGCTCAGCGTCGTCTCCGGCCCGATCGCCGCCGACCTGGACGGCCAGCTCTACCTGGCCGGCGCGGGCCGGATCTACCGGGTCGACCGCACCGGGGTCATCCGGCTGATCGCCCGCGCGGGCAGCGTCGGAAGCGAACCGGCGACGCCGGAGGAGGCGGCGGTACCGGTCGTCGCGGCGGGCATCGGTGACGTCGAGGTGCGGGCCGGGCGGGTCTACGTCGCCGACTACACGACCAGCCGGATCCAGGTGCTCGAGCCGGACGGCTCCGTGCGCACGCTGGCCGGCACGGGCCGGGAGGGGTTCAGCGGCGACGGCGGCCCGGGCCCGGCCGCGGACCTGAACCTGTCCTACCGCCCGTCCGCCCTCGCGCTCGACGCGGCGGGGGACCTGTACTTCCCGGAGACGGTCAACCACCGGGTCCGGCGCGTCGACACCCGCGGGATCATCACCACGGTCGCCGGCTCCGGCGAGCTCGGCACGGACGGCAACGGCGGCCCCGCCCTCAACGCCCGGCTGTGGGGCCCCGAGCGGGTCGCGGTCGACGCCGCCGGTGTCCTCTACCTCGGCGAGAGCGGTGTCACCGTCCGCAGGGTGGGCCCCGACGGGATCATCACCGAGTTCCCGGGCTGAGCGCGACTCAGGCCGGGGAGGTGTCGGCGCCCTGCCCGCCGGTGTCCTGGCCACCGGCGGGCTGCCCGGCGGCGATCAGGGAGAGGACGTCGGCGAGGTAGGCCTCGGCCGCGGCCTTGCTGATCCCCAGGGCGGTGAGCGGGCCGGTGCCGTCCTCCAGCTCCAGCAGCGCCAGCAGGATGTGCTCGGTGCCGACGTAGTTGTGCCCCAGCCGCAGCGCCTCCCGGAAGGTGAGCTCCAGGGCCTTCTTGGACGGCCCGTCGAACGGGATCAGAGCGGGAAGGTCGTCCACCCGCGGGGGCAGGGCCGCGGTCACGGCCTGGCGGACGGCGTCGAGGGAGACACCCTGGGCGGCGATGGCGGCCGGGCCGAGGCCCTTCGGGTCGGCGAGCAGACCGAGGATCAGGTGGCCGGGGGTGATCTCGGCGTTGCCCGCCGCCCGGGTCTCGTTCTGGGCGGCGACGATGCTGTTGCGGGCCCGCGGGGTGTAGCGGCTGAACCCCTGCGACGGGTCCAGGCTGGACGGCTCACCGGGCCCCTTGGGCACGAAGCGCTTCTGCGCCGCCTGCTTCGTCACGCCCATGCTGGCGCCGATCTCCGTCCAGGACGCGCCGGAGCGGCGGGCCTGGTCGACGAAGTGGCCGATGAGGTGGTCGGCCACCTCGCCGAGGTGGTCGGCGACCATGACCGCGTCGGTGAGCTGGTCGAGGGCGTCCGAGTGGACCTTCTTGATCGCCGCGATGAGGTCGTCGAGCCGGACGGGGTTGTTGATGGTGACCGGGTTTGGGTTCGTCATGCCGTCAACTCTAGGTTGACGCTGCTCGAAGCGTCAACCGCGAGTTGACGAAAACTGTGCGCCGCGCGTGCGCTCAGTCGGTGGTGCGGCGCCGGTAGAGGGCGACCGCCAGCGGCGCGCACACCGCGACGATCCCCACCGACCAGAGCACGGCGGCGACCACCGGGTGCCGCATCGGCCAGGCGTCCGCGGCGGCCGAGGGGTTCGGATTGCCGAACAGGTCCCGGGCGGCCGCCGTCACCGCGCTGACCGGGTTCCACTCGGCGATCGCCCGCACCGCGGCCGGCATGCCGGCCGTGGGCACCATCGCGTTGGAGACGAACGCGAGCGGGAACAACACCACCAGCCCGATCCCCTGCGCGCTCTCCGGGCCGTCACTGACCATGCCCAGGCACGCCGTCGCCCAGGCCAGCGCGTAGGCGAACAGCAGCGGGATCGCGAACGCCGCCACGAACCGGGCCGGCGAGGTGTGCGGCCGCCAGCCGATCGCCAGCCCGGTGAGCACGACGATCGACATGCACACCAGCGACGAGAGCAGGTCGGACAGCGACCGGCCGACGAGGACGGCGGCCCGCCACATCGGCAGGGTGCGGAACCGGTCGACGGCGCCGCTGCCCAGATCCGTGCTCAGGCCGACCGCCGTCCCGATCGAGGCGGTCGTGAGGTTCAGCGAGATCAACCCGGCGATGGCGAACTGCTTGTAGTCCCCGCCCCCGACGGCCACGCCGCCGCTGAGCACATACACGAACAGCAGCGTGAACAGCACCGGCTGGATGGTCACGTCGGACAGTTGCAGAGGTTCCCGGGCGACGTGGACGAGGTTGCGGCGGGTCAGCACGACGACGTCGCGCACCGCCTGGCCGATCGAGCCCGACCGCGCGGGCGCCGCGGGCGCCGCGGGCGTCGTGGGGACGATCGGCGTGGGGGTGCCGGTCGCGACGGTGAGCTGGGACATCAGGACACTCCCTGGCCGGTGAGCGCGAAGAAGACGTCGTCGAGGGACGGGGCGTGCACGACGACGTCGTCGACGAGCGCGCCCACCCCGTCGAGGGCCCGGATCACCTCGGTCGCCACCCCGGAGCCGCTGCGCACCCCGGCCCGCAGCCGCCGCCCGCCCGCGTCGACGTCCACCCGGCCCTCGACGAGAGGCGCCAACGCGGGGAGTGCGCCGTCGTGCGGGGCGCTCAACGTGACCTCCAGCCGGTGTCCGCCGGTCGCCGCCTTCAGCTCACCGGCGGTGCCGCGCGCGACGACCCGGCCGTGGTCGATCACCACGATGCGGTCGGCGAGCGCGTCGGCCTCCTCCAGGTACTGGGTGGTCAGCAGGATCGTCGTGCCGGCCGCGACGAGGTCGCGCACGACGTCCCACATCCGCGCCCGGCTCGTCGGGTCCAGCCCGGTGGTCGGCTCGTCGAGGAACAGCACGGCCGGGTGGGCGACCAGGCTGGCGGCGAGGTCGAGGCGCCGGCGCATCCCACCCGAGTAACCCTTCACCACGCGGTCGGCGGCGCCGGCCAGCTCGAACCGCTCCAGCAGCTCGTCGGCGCGGGTGGCGGCCGCGCCGCGGCGCAGGCCGCTGAGCTCGGCGACCATCCGCAGGTTCTGCCGGCCGGTCAGCGCCTCGTCGACGGTGGCGTCCTGCGCGGTCACGCCGATGCGCCTGCGGACCTCGCCGGCCTGGGTGACGACGTCGTAGCCGGCGACGCGGGCGTGCCCGGCGTCCGGCCGGGCCAGCGTCGTCAGGATCCGCACGGCGGTGCTCTTGCCCGCCCCGTTCGGGCCGAGGACGCCGAGGATCGTTCCCGCGGGGACGCTCAGGTCGACCCCGGCCAGCGCCTGGGTGTCGCCGTAGCGTTTCGCGAGGTCCGTCGCCTCGATCATGATCTGGTCCATCCGGGCTCCGTCCCGCCGAATATTTACCTGCCAACAGGTAAGTTGACTTACCTGTCGCAAGGTAAGCAACATCGTGTCAGGTCGTCAAGTAGGTTGAGATCATGCCCAGACCGCCCGCGCCCACCGAAGGGGAGAAGAGCACCCGGGAACGGATCCTCGACGTGGCTCTGGAGCTGTTCAGCACCGCCGGGTACGAAGCGGTGTCGCTGCGCGAGATCGCGGAGCGGATGAACTTCACGAAGGCGGCGCTCTACTACCACTTCTCGAGCAAGGACGACATCCTGCTCGCCCTGCACCTGCGTCTGCACGATCTCGGCCGGGCGGGCTTCGACGACCTCGAGGCGGATCTGGCCCGCCCGGAGCGTTGGCCGCAGCTGCTCGACCTCGTCGTCAACACCATGCTGGCGAACCGGTCGCTGTTCCTGTTCCACATCCGCAACCACGGTGCGCTCGAGCGGCTGCACAGCCACAGCCACGACGCCGACCACGCCGACCTGCAGGAGCGGTTCCAGCGGATCCTCACCGACGAGAACGTCCCGGTGGAGCTGCGGGTGCGGCTGATGTGCGCCCTCGGCGCGATCGCCGGCGGGTTCGTGCTCGGCGGTGAGGTGCTCGCCGACGTCCCGGACGCCGATCTCGGCCGGATGCTGCGCACCGCCGTCGGTGACCTGATGTCCCCGGCCGCCGCCCTCGCGCCGCCGACCCGCACCTCCTGACCGAACCACGCCGTGTCGCGCGAGTAGCCGTCAGGTGGCGACGGGTGGCCGCGCACCTGCCATGATCCAGGGCCATGACGACGCGGGACGGGCGGCAGCCGGCCAGCCGGCGGGGATTCCTCGACGCGACGCTGCGGCTGGCGGCCTCCGGCGGGCTCGCCGCGGTCGCCGGCACCGGGGCGGCGGGCTGCGACGGCCCGGCGCCCGATCCGGGCGGCGCACCGTCGGCCACCGCCGCGCCCCGGCCCTTCGCCACCGGCACGCCGGGCCCGATCGCCGCCACCGACCTGGTGGACGTCGACACGCTCTGGGGCTGGGTCGAGCGGATGACCGCGGCGGGACCGCGGTTCACCGGCTCGGCGGCGCACCGGCATCACATCGACGACCTCGAACGACAGCTGCGCGACTACGGCCTCGAGGTGACCCGCCATCCGACCCCGCTGTCGCAGTGGCTCGCGCGGTCCTGGTCGCTGCGGGTCACCGACGCCACCGACGCGACCCGGTCGGTGCCCGTCGCCTACTACCGGCCGTACTCGGGGGAGACCGGCCCGGCCGGTGTCGAGGGACCGCTGGTCGACCTGGGTGCCGGCGCCGAAGCCGACTACCAGGCCGCCGGCGCCGGCCTGGCGGGCGCCGCGAGCGGCCCGGGTGCCCTGGGAGCCCCGGATGCCCTGGGCGGCCCGGGCGCGGGGTCGCTGTCCGGGGCGATCGTGCTGGTCGACGCCCCGGTGGCCCGGCTGCGTGCCTCGGTGCTCGCCGACCTGGCGTACGACGTCCACCCGCCCGAGGCCCGCGCCGAGTTCGCGGCGGAGGACTACTCCCGGGTCTGGCTGGGGGTTCCGCCGGCGCCGAGCCTGGCCACCGCCCGCGCCCACGGGGCCGTCGGAATGATCGAGATCTCCGACATGTCACCCGCCCTCGCCGCCGGGCAGTACACCCCGCACCAGCAGGAGCACGCCGACCTCCCGGCGCTGCGGGTCGACCGGGAGCAGGGCGCCGTCCTGCGCGGCCTGCTCGCCCGCGGGCCGGTGCGCGCCACCCTCGTCCTGGACGCCGACCGGAGCCGCACCACCGTCGACTACCTGCTGGCCCGCCTGCCCGGAGCCGGGCCGCGCCAGGACCCACGAACCGTCCTCGTCGCCACCCACACCGACGGGCAGAACGCGATCGAGGAGAACGGCGGCCCGGCGCTGCTCGCGCTCGCCGAGTACTTCAGCCGGTTCCCGGCCGCCACCCGCCGCCGCGACCTGCTGTTCATGTTCTCTCCGAGCCACATGACCGCCGAGACGGCGACCGTGAAGCCGGACGAGTGGCTGCGCGAGCACCCCGAGATCACGGCGGGGATCGACATGGCGCTCGTCGCCGAGCACCTCGGAGCCATGGCCTGGGACGACGACGGCGGCACCGGCCCCTACCGCGCCACCGGCCGCACCGAGCCGGTCGCCGTCGCGGTGGGCAACAGCGAGACCCTGCGCCGGCTGGCCACCGACGAGGTCCGCCGCAGCGACCTGGCCCGCACCGGCATCCAGAAGCCGTTCCAGGACGGCCTCTACGGCGAGGGGACCTTCGCCTACCGCCTCGGCATCCCCACCATCGCGATGATCACCGGGCCGGCCTACCTGTTGCAGGTCACCGAGGGCGACAACCTCGACAAGCTGGACCGGGACCTACTGCATCGCCACACGCTCTTCCTGGCCCGGCTGCTCGCCCGGATGACCGAGCTGCCCCGGGTCGCCGGGCTGCCCGGCGCCACGCCGGCCTGAGCCCGGGAGGAGGAACGCGGCGGGCAGGGCGACGACGCAGCACACCAGCGACCACCAGAACGCGTCGGCGAACGCACCCGCCAGCACCGGCGCCGCCGATCCCCGGGCGAGGACCACCGCAAGCACGGCGACGCCCAGCGAGCCGCCGATCTGTTGGAAGATCCGCACCGCCGACGTCGCCCGCGGGATCTCGTCGCGGCGCAGCCCCGTGTAGGCCGCGGACATCGCGGGCACCATCGCCGTCGCCACCCCGGCGCCGCGCACCGCCAGAGCCAGGCTCACCAGCACGTCGCTGGTGTCCGCCCCGATCCGGGCGAGCGGGACCGAGCCCGCGATAGCCAGCAGCAGCCCGGCGACGACGAGTGGGCGGGCCGCCCCGCGGTCACTGAGTCGGCCCACCAGCGGCATCGCCACCATCATGCCGAGGCCCTGTGGCGCCAGCAGCAGCCCGGCACCGGCCGCGCTGTGCCCGCGGACCTGCTGCTCGTAGAGAGGGAGCAGGAACATCGCGCCCATCACCGACACCCCGGACAGCAGCATCAGCACCGCCGAGGCGGAGAAGCCGCGGGCGCGGAACAGTCGCAGGTCGATGACGGGTACCGCGCGCGTGTGCGTCGCGTGCAGCCCGAACAACGCCAGCAGGACCAGGCCCACCCCGGCCGGCACGAGGACGCCGGCCGCGCCGAAACCGCCACGGCTGCCGGCCTCGGACAGCCCGTACACGGTGAGCGCCAGCCCGGGGGAGAGCAGTGCGACGCCGAGGACGTCCAACCGCTGCCGGCTGGGGGTGTGCAGGTCGGGAAGTGCCCGTGCGGCGAGTGCGACCGCCACGGCGCAGACCGGCACGTTGACGAAGAAGATCCAACGCCAGTCCAGGGCGTCGACGATCAGACCGCCGAGAACGGGGCCGAACACCGGCGTGACCAGCGCCGGGATCGCCACCACGGACATCAGCCGGCCGAGCCGCTCCGGGCCTGCCGCCTGCGCCAGGATCGTCTGCATCAGCGGCAGCAGCAGCCCGCCGCCGATCCCCTGCACGACCCGGAACGCGATCAGGCTCTGCGCGGACCAGGCCACCCCGCACAGCGCCGAGCCGGCGCCGAAGGCGACCAGCGACACCAGCCACATCCGCCGGGTGCCGAACCGATCCACCGACCAGCCGGCCAGCGGGACGGCCATCGCCAGCGCGAGCAGATAGGCCGTGCCCACCCACTGCGTGGTGGCGTAGCCGATGTCGAAGGCATCGCCGAGGGTGTCCAGGGCGACCGACACGATCGTGGCGTCGAGTTGGACCATGACGGCGCCCGCCAGCACCACCAGGGCGAGGCGGATCACGGCGCCGTCCAGGCGGTCCGGGCCCGCCTCCATCTCCCGTGAGACCTCCCGACCCTGGTCCGCGGCCGGGACCGGCCCGGCCGCGTCCTCGTTGTACTCGTTACCGGTCCGCCCGCTGTCGGGGTGAGTCATCCGGTTCCCTTTCCGTCCGCAGCGCTGGCGATACAGCGTATCGCGTATCGATACGGCGTATCGGCAACGGGAACCCGCCGCGCTGCCGGCAGTGGCGTCGCCCGCAGGCGCAACCAGCCCGGAGGGACCGACCGCCGCGAAATCACCCGCACTCGTTTCGCCATCACGGAGCATCGGCGTGACAGCCGGACCGCCGTCGCATTCGGACCGGCGCGTCCGCACGCGGGTAAACATCGCTGGTCACGGAGGTGGTCGCTACCAGCTGTAGCGGCGACCAGAACAGGATGCCGACCGTCGAATCCGGTATGCGGGATTGCGGACCGTCGTGACCTTCCTCAAATTGTGTGGCAGCATCTGCCATCTGATTGGGAAGGAGCCTCATGGCCAGATGTGCGCCAACGTTCATCCGCCGCTTCGCTCCGGTCGCCGCTCTGGCGGTCGCCGCCTCTTTGTCCGCATCGGCTTTGTCCGCAACGGCCGGTATCGCCGCCCCGTCGACATCCCTGCCCGCGCCCGTCCTCGCCCGGCCTTTATCGGCGGGCACACAGGCCTGGTGGAACTACGACCGTCCGGCCACCTATCAGACCGTCTCCACCGAGACCACCGTTCCGGCCCGGGACGGCACCCCGCTCAGCTGCACCCTGGTCCGGCCGGCGACCGACGGCGCGCCGGCCGCGGGAACCTTCCCCGGCCTGGTCGTCGAGTTCACCCCGTACGTGGCATTACGGGCGACCTATGTCGCCAGCGAGGCCACCTATTTCGCGACCCACGGCTACAACGCCCTGGTCTGCAACCTGCGGGGGATCGGAGGATCGGGGGGCACCTGGCAGCACGCCATGTCGCCCCAGGACGGCGAGGACGCCCGCGACCTGGTCGAATGGCTGGCCGTCCAGCCCTTCTCGAACGGTCGGATCGGAATGACCGGCGAGAGCTACGGCGGTGACACGACCTACGCCGCCGCCATCAACCGGCCTCCGCACCTGGTCGCCATCGCCCCGCTGCAGTCCCCGGCCGACCTCTACAGCGACGTCATCTACCCCGGTGGCATCAAGACCACCGAGGGCGGCAGCATCGACAACTGGCCCGACACCGCTCAGCTGATCAGCGGTGGAGCGATCAACGCCGCGGCCGAGTACGCGGCCAACCGCGCCCACCCCACCTACGACAGCTACTGGCAGTCGCGGACGTTCGTCGGCCACCACGACGAGATCAATGTCCCGATCTTCGCGATGGGCGGCTGGGTCGACCAGTACTTCCGCTCCGGCCAGCTCACCAACATCGAAGGAGCCCTCGGCCGCACGTGGGCCATCTACGGCCAGTGGCCGCACCGGGCCCCGCTGCAATACCCGAACTGCCCGGGGCTCTGCAACCCCGAAGGACTTTCCCCGGGGATCACGCTCGCCTGGTTCGACCACTGGGTGATGCGGCTTCCCGACGTCCCGATCCCCCCCCGGCCGACCCTGGTCAGCTACGCCGGCGCCAGCCCCGCCGCGACCTCCTCGGGATGGCGGGAGATCATCGGCTACCGGCCGACCGGCACCCCCGTACGTTCGTTCACCCTCAACCCGGACGGCTCGCTCGGAGCGGCCAGCCTGACACCCGGAACCAGCACGTTCCACCAGCCGCGGGATCCGTCGACCGCCGGGGGGTCCCTCCTCTTCCAGACCAGCGCGCTCACCGCACCGACGTCGCTGTTCGGCCGCCCGACGCTCACGCTGCGGGCGCGGCTGTCCGGCCCGGACGCCAACCTCTACGTCGAACTGCTCGACGTCGGACCTGACGGTACCGAGACGCTGGTCAACAACGGCTTCCTCCGGGCCAGCCACCGGATCTCGAGCGTCGTGCCCACCCCGGTGCCGACCGGGGTACCCGTCACCCTCACCGTTCCGATCCGGCCGGACGACTGGCAGTTCGGGGCCGGCCACCGCATCGCCGTGCGTGTCTCCGGCGGCGTCCCGACGATGCTCACCCAGAATCCGACCCCGGTCGACGTCACCGTCGCCACCGGCGTCGGCGGCTCCACCCTGACCCTTCCGACCGTCGCCTGACCCTGAGCCCGTGGGGGCCTGCCCGGCGCCTAGCCTGACGGTGGACGGTTCCTATCCACCGTCACGGGCGCACGGGCAGGAGGGCGAGTGGCGGGGGACGGCGTGAAGAGGCCGTACCGGACGTCGCCGAGTGTGCGACAGGCCCGGGCCGACCGGCTGGAAGCCGCGGCCCGGGCCGTCGAGTACGCGGCTCTCCAGTTGTTCGAGCTCCGCGGATTCGACGTGGTGACGGTCGACGACATCGCGGCCGCCGCGAGGATCTCCGTCCGCACGTTCTACCGCTACTTCCCGGCCAAGGACGATGTCCTGCGGGCCGTCGTCCGGCGCCGGGCACAGGCGGTCGCGACCGCCCTGGCGACCCGACCGGCGGACGAGGCGCCGATGCGTTCGGTCCGTCAGGCCGTCCAGGACGTCGTCGCCGCCGAGGACTCGGCCGAGGTCGCCCGGTGGGTCCAGGTCGTGGAGGCCAGCCTGTACGCCACCCGGGTGATGCTCGGTGTGAGCATCCTGGAGTTCAACGGCGTCCTCGCCGAGTTCCTTGGCACGCGGCTGGGCAAGGCACCCGACGACCTGGAGCCCGCGATGCTCGCAGTCGCCGCGGGTGCGATCATCCTCGCCGCGCAGACCCGCTGGTATCTGCTCGGCGGAGACCTGGCGGTGACGATCAGCGATGCCCTCACCGTCATCGACACCGTCGTCCTGGGCGGGGCCGGCGCCAGCGAATGATGCGCCATCCCTCGCTCCGAGGAGTGGAGGCCATCGTGGCAGACGTTTCACATCGCGCCTGGTCGGAGCCGCACGCGGCTAGTGTTGGACGGGTGGATGACCGGCAGCCGGAACCTCGCGCCGCGAGCGGGGGAACCGGGCCCGGTGCGGCACTCGGCCCGCTGTGGGAAAGTCCGCCGGCGCCGCCCAGACCCGGGCTGACCCGCGCGGCGATCGTCGGAGCCGCCATCGACATCGCCGACCGCGAAGGGCTCGACGCGGTCTCCATCCGCCGGGTCGCGGCCGTGCTCGACGCCCGGCCGATGAGCCTCTACACCCACGTCCCGAGCAAGGACGACCTGCTCGACCTCATGACCGACCGGGTGGCCGGGGAGGCCGTCCTGACCGAGGCGCTGCCCACGGACTGGCGGGCGGCGCTGCGGGCCATCGCCGCCCGCAGCCGGGAAGTGGGCCTGCGCCATACGTGGATGCTGCGGTCCGTCGTGAAACGCGGAAACATCGGCCCGAACGCCGTGCGACACATCGAGCAGTCGTTCGAGGCCCTCGCCGGCCTGCGGGTGGAGACCAGCCGCAAGATTGAAATCCTGCGGGCCGTGGACACGTTCGTGATCGGGCACATCCTCGGGGAGGTCTCCGCGCGCAAGCGCGAGGGCCAACAGGTGTGCGCCGCCGACGGCCCGGCCCCGGACCGCAGTGCCGAACCGCGCTGGCAGGCCGTCGTCGAGCATCTGCACCAGCTCGCGGCGAGTGGACAGCACCCGGCGCTCGCCGAGGTGCTGACCGAACCGCTCACGCTCTCGGGCGGGCATGCGGACCGGGCTTTCGAGCAGGGCCTCGACTGGCTGCTGTCCGGCATCGCCGCCACCCTGCCACCAGACGCCGCCGTGGCCTGATTCCCCACCGGCGGTGACCGCCGAGGTCGACGTTGGAACAGGGGAGAACCCGGAAAGTCAACACGACTTTTCCCATTCGACTGCCCCGCCCCCCGGCCAGCGGGCAGCATGCGCCAGGACCGGTGTCCAGATTGCCCGGACCCACCATCCCGTCGGCGTCGCTCGGGGCCGAAGAGGAACTCCCCGCGACGATCCAACTGACGACGACCGACTGGAGCTTGTTCGGAGTCGTGAGTCGAATCGATGACCCGGAAGTTCTCGTCCAGATCACCAAGGACCTCCAGGCGTCGACTTTTAGTGATCTTGGTGAATACACGATCGAACTCCGGACGACGCCGACAGAGCTGTCCGACCAGGCCGGCTGGCGAGAACGACGACTCGCCCTGCAGGCCCTGATATCGACGATCGAAAAGAACGTCGGCGGGCACCTGTCCAGCAAGGCTGCCGGTGCCTACCGGATAACCATTTTCAACCCAGGTAATCTCATCAGGAGTGTTACGGACGGGACCGTCAAGGGCACGGCGAGACACGCGACGGTCGGGGTCGCCGCCGCGGAGATCGGCACCGGAGTCACCCTGGACGACCGGCAGCGCCTCCGGAAATTTCATCCACTCCTGACACTGCCGTGGTATGCGGAGCGGTTCACCGCCGACCCCGGGCTGCTCGCCCTGGAAGACCGCGAAAAAGTCGGCTACGCATTCGTGATGTCGGCGGTCCTCAAACTTGCCCAGATCTGGACGAGGTATCCCGACAGGCTGCACCTCCTGGAGGCCAAGAGCATGTGGGACGTGCTGCCTCGGACGCCTCCCGTCCAGATCCTGAACTCGCTGCGCCCCGTGGCGAGCACGGCGGCCCGCCGCATGGTCGCCAACCGGGCGGTACCGGCCTGGGCGGCCGACTGGGGCCAGGTGCCCAGTGCCGAAGTCCGGGAGAAGGCACGCCGCCACATTCTCGCCGAGGGTGAGATGGGCGGGCACCCGCCGGCCGCCGCGACCGTCGGCGGCCGTCCGGCGATGCTGTTCGAATACCGGGCCGGCATCCCGGACACCTTCGCGGACGCGTGGTGGAAACGGATCTGACGACAGGCGTCCACCGTCGTCGCGACGTCGCGGGTCGGAGACACGTGCCGTTTCATAGGGGTCCTCTGCTCGACGGAGGTGACGATGTCCGAGGTCTCCAGTACCCGATTCTTCGGCAACCTCGACGACCTGACGGCCACCTCGCGGCGCTGCGAGTGAGCTTGGCGCGTGTGACGTCGAGAAATTCTGGAAAAATGTCGAAATCTGGCTTCGCCGACTTGATCTGTCGGCGTTGCATGTTTGCGGCTCGCTGGTCCCGGGCAGCCAATACTGGGAAAATATCCCTGACGCCGGCTCCGCCGCCGACGCCTCCGTCGACCAGCCCGCCGATACGGTGTGAGGTAGAGCATGGCAGCTGTCGTCAGCCCGCCGCCGGTCGCGGCTGGTTCGCGGCCACGACTGTCCGCGAAATCCAAACAACTCACGCCGACCGAACGCGCGGCGCGGGGAAAGGACGCGAGGACGCTCGCGCCGCGCCGGATCCATGGCGAGTATGCGCCGGCGTCGGGCCGGGTCGATCCGGTCGACCTGATCGAACGGCAGTCGCGGACCCGGCTGCCTGAGCTTGTCCCGCTGCGCTACCAGCGCATGCTGGAGTCACCGTTCCGGTTCTTTCGCGGTGCTGCCGCGGTCATGGCGGCGGATCTCGCCGGCACGCCGGTCTCGGGGATCGACGTCCAGCTCTGCGGCGACGCGCACCTGCTCAACTTCCGCCTGCTCGCGTCCCCCGAGCGCCACCTGGTGTTCGACATCAACGACTTCGACGAGACACTTCCCGGCCCGTGGGAGTGGGATGTGAAACGGCTGGCCGCGAGCCTGGTCATCGCCGGCCGCGGCAACGGGTTCGCGCCGGCGGGCCGACAGGCGGCCGTCATCGCGGCGATCGGTGCGTACCGGGCCTGGATGCGCCGGTTCGCGGCCATGACCAACCTCGACGTCTGGTATGCCCACGTCGACGTGGACCAGCTGCAGGCCCGGTTCGCGGGCGTGCTGGGACGGCGGTACGCCAGGCGCCTGTCCCGCGCGGCCACCAGTGCCCGGTCCCGCGACCGGCGGCGGGCGTTCGCCCGACTGACCGAGGTGACCGACGGCCAGCCTCGTTTCGTCTCCGACCCGCCGCTGCTCGTCCCGCTCCGCGAGCTGCTCCGCGGAGCCGAACGCGACCTGCTGACAGGTCAGCTCACCACCGTCATCGACCGGTACGGCACCACCCTGGCGGACGACCGGCGTTCGCTGCTCGCCCAGTACCGGCTCGTCGACGTCGCGCGCAAGGTCGTCGGCGTCGGCAGCGTGGGCACCCGCTGCTGGGTGGCGCTGCTGCTGGGCCGTGACCGTGACGACCCGCTGTTGCTACAGGTCAAGGAGGCACAGGCATCGGTCCTGGCTGATCATCTGCCCGGCAGCCGGTACGGCAACCAGGGGGAGCGGGTCGTCGCCGGGCAACGTCTGATGCAGGCCGCCGGGGACATCTTCCTCGGCTGGCAGCGGGTGGACGGCATCGACGGGCAGCGCCGCGACTTCTACGTCCGCCAGTTGCAGGACTGGAAGGGCATCGCGCTCCCCGAACGCATGGACCCCGACGGCCTCGCCCTGTTCGCGCGGATGTGCGGAGCGACCCTCGCCCGGGCCCACGCCCGCTCAGGTGACCGCGTGGCGATCGCGGCCTACCTCGGCGCCGGAGACGCCTTCGACCGGGCGATCGCCCGGTTCGCCGAGGCCTACGCGGACCAGAACGAACGTGATTTCGCGGCGCTCACCGAGGCCGTGCGGTCCGGACGGATCAGGACGGCAGGTCAAGGAGCGGGGCGGGGACCCCGTCGGCATCGACCGTCCCCGGCCCCAGCGGCCCGGGTGAAGGCCGGCAGACCGCGAACGCCGTCGGCGGTCGGACCACGCGGGGGTGCCGGCGCGCTGTCAGGGACGACCGAGGGCGGGCGCCGAAACCGCGCGGCGGGCCCGTGAGACGTCGTTAACGATCGTCGTTGACGCGCGCAAGGGGGGCTCCGTAATGGATTATCCACTTCTGTCGGCATTCTGGACGATCGAAGTAGCGGGTCCTGGCCTGAGCGTGCTACGGATCGAGCGCAACGCCATCTGGCGTAACCTCGTCGGGCTTGGCGCCAGCGCCCCGGCCGCGCTGGATGAGGCTTCGACCACGACCATGCGGTCGTCCTCGGCCAGCTCGGCAGAGGTTCTGGGCTTTATCTACTAACTTGGTAGACATAGTACCGGCCTGCCGGTACCGTCCCTGACATGAGCGGTCATGCAATCTTGGTCGACCGCCCGCACGTCGACTACGGGCGGGTAGCCAGTGCCCTCTGTCGACGCTGCCGCTGAGCCTGCCGCTCACTCCACGAAAGTCTCCTCGCTCGATCGTTTGAACTTGCTCGTCTGACAGTTCCGACGTCGCGCACCCGTAGCTGTGCCATGCCACCAGCGCAACCGAACATCCCACCTGCGGCGGCGCCGGGCGGCTGGCCGGTCCCGCCTGGCAAACGCTCCGATGCGCGAGTTCGCCCTGACGGTCAGTCCTCCCCTCTGACACCGATTCCCGGCTGGGTGACGGCAAGGACGCCAGAGGGGACGGACGCGTTCGAACCACGTCACAGAATCAGCGCAGCAACGGAAGGCTGACATGTCACCACCCGACGCGTCGGACCTGCTCGTCGAGGCGGCGTCCCGGCAGGCGGTGCCCCCACCCGCGGCGGCGTCCCGGCAGACGGACGAATCCCCGCCAGCCTCGGACCCGCCGGGAGAGAGGGCCCGGCCCCTGCCCGCCGTCGAGACGCTGTCCGGGGCCGGCCTGCGGCAGCGGCGCAGCCTGCCCCGGCCGATCCGTCGGCTGTTCGGCCCCGTCCTGTTGTTGACGATCTGGCAGGTCGGCTCGGTCGTCGGTTACATCCCCGAAGACACGATCGCGGCTCCGAGCGCGGTGGCCGGCACCGGTTGGGACATGGTCGTCGATGGTTCGCTGCCGGAGGCGCTGGCGGTCTCGTTGCGCCGGGTCGGCTACGGGCTGGTCCTCGGCGGGCTCGCGGGGCTGGCTCTCGGCCTGCTCTCCGGCCTGTTCCGGCTCGGCGAGGATCTCATCGACGCGCCCATGCAGATGCTGCGCACCGTTCCGTTCCTCGGCCTCATCCCGCTGCTCATCATCTGGTTCGGGATCGGAGAGGCCCCGAAGATCGCACTGGTGACGCTGGCGGTCGCCTTTCCGCTCTACCTGAACACCTACGCGGCCATCCGTGACGTCGACGAACGCCTGGTGGAAGCCGCCGGCACACTCGGGCTCAACCGCTGGCAGCTGGTCTGGCACGTCGTGCTGCCGGGATCACTGCCGGGAATGCTGGTCGGGCTGCGCTACGCCCTCGGGTTCTCCTGGCTGGCGCTGGTCATCGGTGAGCAGGTGAACGCCGACCAGGGCATCGGCTACCTGATGATGAACGCCCGCGAGTTCCTGCAGACCGACGTGATCGTGGTCTGTCTCGTCGTGTACAGCCTGCTCGGGCTTCTGACCGACGTCGTTGTCCGCCTGCTGGAAAAGGGGGCGCTGTCGTGGCGGCGCGGATTCTCGGGGCAGTGAGAGAAAGCGCGGCGAACGAGAACACCGGGAACGAGAACACCGCGGAGGAGAACACCGGGCGTGGCGCCGTCACCGTACGAGGCCTGCGCCGGGTGTTCACCGATCCGGCCGTCGGAGAGAAGGCCGTCCTCGACGGGCTCGACCTGACGGTGGCCCCCGGCGAGTTCGTCGCGCTGCTCGGTCGTAGCGGCTGTGGCAAGAGCACACTGCTGCGCATCCTGGCCGGCATCGACCGCGAGGTCGAGGGCGACGTGGTCGTCCCGACCAGACGCTCCGTCGCCTTCCAGGAGCCACGACTGTTGCCGTGGAAAAAGGTGTGGCGCAACGTCGCGCTCGGCCTCACCGGACCCGACGTGCGCCTGCGATCCCTGGCCGCGCTCGCCGAAGTGGGCCTCGACCACCGGACCGACGCCTGGCCGCTGACGCTGTCGGGTGGGGAGGCGCAGCGCGCCGCGCTGGCCCGCGCGCTGGTGCGCTCGCCGGACCTGCTGCTGCTCGACGAGCCCTGCGCCTCGCTGGACGCGCTCACCCGGCTGCGGACGCAGACGCTGATCGCGGACCTGTGGCGGCGGCACGGCCCGGCTGTCGTGCTGGTCACGCACGACGTGGAGGAGGCACTGCTGCTGGCCGATCGTGTCCTCGTGATGGCCGACGGCGGGATCGCCCAGGACGTCCCGGTCGAGGTCGACCGGCCTCGCCGGCTCGACGACCCCGAAGTCGGACGGCTGCGCACCCAGCTGCTCGGCCTGCTGGGGGTTCCGGTGTGACCTCGGCCGGCGCCCGCGCTGTTCCAGGCTCTCCCGCCGACGTCCCGAGAGACGGACAGACCGGCCGACGGGCCGGCCGGCAGACCGAAACCGAAGGAGAACCACCCGTGTCCACCCTCGTCCGCCGCCGCCCGCGGTGGGTCGTCGTCCCGCTGGCCGCGGCGCTCGCCTTCGGCGCCGCCTGCTCGTCGAACGACGACACCACCACCCCGGACACCGCGGCGGGCCCCGTCGACCTGTCGACGGTCACTCTCAAAGTCGGCGACCAGAAGGCCGGCACCAAGGCGCTGCTCGGCGCCGCGGGCCTCCTGGACGATCTTCCGTACAAGATCGAGTGGAGTTCGTTCACCTCAGGGCCACCCCTCCTCGAAGCACTGGCCGCCGACGCCATCGACCTCGGCGGCGTCGGCGAGACCCCGCCGATCTTCGCGGCGGCCTCGGGTGCCGAGCTGACGCTGGTGTCGGCCTACGAGGGTGACTCGGCCGGCGCGGCGATCCTGGTCAAGGACGCCTCGTCGATCAGGACCGTCTCGGACCTGCGGGGCAGGAAGGTCGCCGTCGCCAAGGGCTCGTCAGCGAACTACCACCTGCTCGCCGCGCTGGACAAGGAAGGCCTGACCTTCGGCGACATCGACCCGGCCTACCTGCAGCCGCCGGACGCGCTGGCGGCGTTCAACAACGGCAGCGTGGACGCGTGGGCGATCTGGGACCCCTACACCGCCATCGCCGAGCAGAACCTCGGCGCCCGGGTGCTGGTGAACGGCGAGGGCGGCCTCAGCACCGGCCTGACCTTCCTGGCCGCCCGCCCGGAGGCGGTGGCCGACCCCGGCAGGCACGCCGCGATCGCGGACTTCCTGGCCCGACTGCGTAAGGCCTACACCTGGACGACCGAGAACCCGGACGCGTGGGCGCAGGCATGGGCCACCGACACCGGTCTGACGACCGAGATCGCCAAGGTGGCGCTGGGCCGCGAGAACCGGGTCTGGATCCCGCTCGACGACGACGTCGCCAAGCGGCTGCAGGTGGTGGCGGATGCCTTCACCGAGGCCGAGCTGATCCCCCGCGAGGTGGTGGTGGCCGACTTCGTCACCGACGAGTTCAACGACGCGGTCCCGGCGTCGGCCCCGGCGGCGCCACTCACTTCCTCCGCGCCCGTTTCGTCGTCCGCTCCGGCATCGCCAGCCGCATCATGATCGCCCACTGGCACTGGTTCCCGCCCACCTCGTACCCGGGGTTTCTCCGAACCGCCGCCCCCGATCTCGTCGGCCCGTAACTCCTCCCGGAAGGAAGCCGCCCCATGACCAGCCCGGCCGTTGTGGACGTCGACCTCGACGTCACCCCCCTGACCCTCCGCATCGGCGCCCGCGTCGACGGCGTCCGCCTGTCCGGCGATCTCGACGCCGCGACCGTGGCGGCACTGCGCCAGGCGCTGCTCAAGCACAAGGTGCTGTTCTTCCGCGGGCAGCACCACCTGGACCCCGACAGCCAGATCGCCTTCACCCGCACGCTGGGGGAGCTCACGCTGGCGCACCCGACTCAGGCGTCGCTCGCCGGCTACCCGATCATCCACGAGCTGGACGCCTCCAAGGGCGGCCGGGCGGGCGCCTGGCACACCGACGTGACGTTCGTCGTCAACCCACCGGCGATCTCGGTGCTCCGGGGCGTGGAGATCCCGCCGACCGGCGGCGACACGGTCTGGGGCAACACCGCCACCGCCCTGACCGACCTCCCGCTCGAGCTCCAGGCGCTCGCCGAGAGCCTGCGGGTCTTCCACACCAACCAGCATGACTACGGCCTGCGTCGGCAGGACCTCGAAGGGCTGCCGGAGGAGTTCATCGCGAAGTTCGAGGAGTTCCGCTCCATCGAGTTCGAGGCGGAGCACCCGGTCGTCCGGGTCCACCCCGAGACAGGCGAACGCGCCCTGGTGCTCGGCGGATTCGTCAAGCAGCTCAAGGGAGTCTCGCAAACCCAGTCGGCACTGCTGCTGAACATCTTCGCCGAGGTCGTCAGCCGGCCCGAGAACCAGGTTCGCTGGCACTGGAACACCGGCGACGTCGCGATCTGGGACAACCGGGCGACCCAGCACTACGCCGTCAACGACTACACGACCGAGCCCCGAATCGTGCACCGCGTGACGGTGGCGGGCGACCTCCCGGTCGGTACGGACGGCCGGCCGAGTGTCGTCCGGGCCGGTGACGCGTCGACCTACTCGCCGATCGCCGGTGCGCCCGACGCGCCTCGGCCCTGACCCCGCCTGTGGGCCGGTGTCAGCCGGGCGCCGAAGCGGCGGCGAGCTCGCGGACGACCTCGGCGAACCCGGCCACGAGCGGGTCGGAGGCGCCGTTCACCCAGGCGAGGGCGACCCGTAGCGGCTCGACGTCGATGATCGGGACCCAGCGCAGATCGGGACGGGCGTAGTACTGAGCCATGCTGGCGGGGGCGAAGCAGACCGCCGCGCCCTCGGCGACCTGCTCGAGCATCTCCTCGACGTTGTCGTTGGTCGGTCCCCAGCGTGGCGTCGACCCGTCCGGCCTGGGATTCACCGCCCACCAGTCGACCCATTCGCGCGGTGCCCGCTCCGTCCACATCAGCGGCTCGTCGTTGACCTCGAGGACGCCGACGCCGTCGCGTCCGGCCAGCGGATGGCCGGCGGGCAGCCCGAGGACCCTCGGTTCGACGTGGACGATCTCGGCGTGCAGGCCGGCCAGGTCAGCCGGCAGCCAGACGAAGGCGACATCGATCTGGCCGTCGCGCAGCGCGGCTACCTCACCACCCCAGTCGAAGCGCTTGGGTTCGACCCTGACTCCGGGGTGACGCCGGGCGAACTCGGCCCGTGCGCGGGTGGTCAGCTCGCCGGCACCACTGGCCTCGAAACCGACCCGGAGCAGGCCGGCCTCGCCGCGCCGGTGACGCAGAGCCGCGGCCGTGACGCGATCGGCCTGGCGCAGGGTGGCACGTGCCTCGGACACGACGTCCCGCCCGGCGGCGGTCGGGGTCACGCCGCCTGGATGCCGGTCGAACAGCCGGACGCCGAACTCCGACTCCAGGCTCTTCAGGGCGTAGGACAGCGCCGGCTGGCTCACGAAGAGCGCCTCGGCCGCCCGGCGCAGGTTCCTCTCGTCGGCAATCGCCACGAGGTAACGCAGCTGCCGCAGCTCCATGCGGAGATGATAAACGCTCTTTATCGAGAGTTCGGATCTCTGACTTGGACGACCGCGACCGTCGGCTGGCATAACAGCAGGCGGCGCGGGCACCTCGATCCGGAGCCACCTGATCGAGGGACGCCCGCGTTCCGAACGAGGGGATCGCGTTGTGCAGACTTCGACCGAGCAGACTGCGGACACGCAGGCTTCGCCCACACAGCCCCGGACGCGTTCCGCCGCCGGCCGGGTCTGGCTGATCACAGGCGCGTCGTCCGGCTTCGGCCTGGCGATCGCGCAGGCGGCGCTCGATGCCGGCGACACGGTGGTCACGGCCGTTCGGCGGCCGGCGGCGGTGAAGGAGCTGGCCGCCAGCTACCCGGACCGGGTCGCGCCGATCACGCTCGATGTCACCGACCCGGCCCGGATCGCGGCCGTCGTCGCGGAGGTGATTCTCTGGTATGGCCGGATCGACGTGCTGGTCAACAATGCCGGCCGTGGCCTGGTCGGTGCGGTCGAGGAGACCACGGACCGAGAGCTGCGCGATCTGATGGAACTGCATTTCTTCGGCCCTGCCGCGCTCACCCGCGCGGTGCTGCCGCACATGCGACGCGAGGGGTCCGGCGCGATCGTGCAGATGAGCAGCATGGGAGGCAGGTTCTCCTTCCCCGGGGTCGGCGGTTACTCGGCGACGAAGTTCGCCCTCGAGGGGTTGACCGAGGCGCTCGCGGGCGAGGTCGCCCAGTTCGGCATCAGGACTCTGATCGTGGAACCGGGAGCGTTCCGCACGTCGTTCGCCGGCGGTTCGGCCCTGCTCCATGCCGCGGAACTGCCTGAATACACATCGACGGTCGGCACCGTCCGCACCGATCTGCCCGAGTCCGACGGCAGGCAGCCGGGCGATCCCGCCAAGGCCGCCGCGGCGATCCTCGCCGCACTCGACTCGGACAACGCGCCGTTGCGGCTGCCGCTGGGCAACGACGCCACCGACGCGGTCGTGGCACACCTGGACTCGGCCCGCGCCGAGCTGCTGGCGTGGGAAGCGGTCAGCCGGAGCACCGACTTCGACGACTGAGGCCCCCGTGACCGGCAACGGCCATCCGGACGGGGCCGCCCACGTCATCGATGACGTCGTCCGAGGCCTCTGATCGGGCGATAACCTCAGTACGGGAAATGGGCGAGGGCCGGCGCTTCCGTGCTACCTGTTACCACTGGTCGCGGTGCAGCACATGGCGCAGAGGAATTCGGGTGGCCGGTCGGAACTCGGTGCCGACGGTGTAGGCGAGTGGGATGAAGGCGGCCAGCATCACCCGGTCGTACGGTACGCCCAGCAGCGTGGCCATCTCGCGTTCGAGGGGCGCCTGTGCGGTCGTCCACACCGTCCCCAGGCCCCGGGCGCGGGCGGCGAGCATGAAGCTCCACACCGCCGGCAGGATCGAACCCCAGGTCATCGACTGGGCGAGGACGGACGCGTCGTCGGTTCGCCCCTCGACGCAGGGGACCACGAGCGCGGGGACCCGGTGGATGTTGTCGTACAGGTGCTGGAAGCCGCTGCGTATCCTGGTCAACGACGACGGGTTGGCGCTCATCCGTTCGGCGTCGCGCCGCGTCAGCGGGCTGGCCTGCGGGTCGGCCGCGGCGACCGCGCGTCGGAAGACGTCCGCGAGAGCGCGGCGTCGCTCCGTGTCGGTGACCACGATGAAGTGCCAGCGCTGCCGGTTGCGCCCTGTCGGGGCCTGCACGGCGAGCTCGACGCATTCCTGGACGAGCGCCCACGGCACCGGCCGGGACAGGTCCAGCCGGTGGCGTACCGCCCGGGTGGTGGACAACAGTTCATCGGGCGACAGGTCCAGCAACATGGGGATGCCTCTCGTGGCCTCGTGCGGATCGGGGAATCCACAGGTTGCCCACCTGCCGCGCCAGGGCGGTAACGTCCGGTTTCATCAGGTGAAAGTGGCGCGATGACGGGCGGACACAGCGCGGCATCAGGGAGGCGGCGGCATGTCGGCGGTGGGCCGGGCGCTGTCCGTCCTGGACGCCTTCGCAGACGGGGCGACCTGCTTACGGCTGACGACGATCGCGGAGCGGGCCGGCCTGCCGTTGCCCACGACGCTGCGGCTGGTGCGGGAGCTTGTGGCGTGGGGAGGGCTGGAACGCCAGGCGGACGGGTCGTACCGGCTGGGGACCCGGCTGTGGGTGCTGGGCGGCCAGGTTCCCTGCCAGCGCCGGCTCGCCGAGGCCGGCCGGCCCTACCTGCGGGAGCTCCGGACGGCGACGGGCCGCGCCGTCGCGCTCACCGCCCTCGACGGCGATCGGCTGCTCGTCGTCGATGAGCTGGGCGCAGCCGTGCCGCGGGGCTCGTACCTGCCTCTGCACGCGACGGCCGCGGGCAAGCTCTTCCTGGCCCACGGTCCTGACGCCCTACGACAGCAGGTGCTGCGCGATCTCGTGCGGGTCACGCCGTACACCATTACCGCGCCGGGGCTGCTGCACCGCCAGTTCACCGAGATCCGCGGCGGCTCGCCCGCGATCGCCACGGAGGAGCGGTGCCTGGGGGAGGTCGAGGTCGCCGTGCCTGTGGGGGCGACGGGCGACGGCGTCCCGGTGGCGGCGCTCTCCGTGACGGCGCCCTCCGTCCCGGCCGCGCGGCGGGCCACGCCGGTGCTCGCGGCGACCGCGTCCGCGCTCACCGCCCGTCTGACCCCGCCCTCCTCGGGCCAGGATTCATCGACCAGCCCTGCCTCGCGCAATCGGCGCGTCCCTGAAAGACGACCGCGGTAGGTGGGCCTTCACCGCCGGGCGGTTCCGGCTGCCCAACGAATTCTCACGGTGGCTACGGCGATCTGGCACAACGACATCGCCGCATCGACCGGTCACTGATTACCTCGACCGCTGAACAGGAAGGACTACCCGGCCTAAAATTGATGTCGGCGTCGCGGTATGGGTGGCGGGTGTGATTCCTCGCCTTGATCCCGATGGAGGCCGTCAATTGTGAAGTTCCTGGCCAGCACGTTGGTACCCAAACAGAGCACCGGCGCCGGGCGTCCGCCGCTCAGTCAGCGCGACCGGTTCCGTGAGGTCGTGGACCTTGCCCTGTGGGCTGAGCGGATCGGCTACGACGCCTTCGGGGTCGGAGAACGGCACAACCCGGCCCTGTTGTCCTCGTCGCCGGCGGTGATCCTGTCGCACATCGCGGCGCGGACCACCCGGATCCGTCTGGTCACCACCGTCGCCGTGCTGTCCCTGACGGATCCCGTCCGGGCGGCCGAGGATTACGCGACCCTCGACCATCTCAGCGACGGCCGCCTCGATCTGATCATCGGTAAGGGCGGCGATCCGGTAGCACCGGGCGTCTTCGACGTCGCCGACGCCGATCTGTGGGACCGCCTGGAGGAGGGCTATGAACTGGTCCGCCGGCTGTGGCGGGAGGAGAACGTCACCTGGGAGGGCCGCTTCCGCCCGAAGCTGACCAACGCGACCATCGAGCCCCACCCGTTGCAGCGGCCGGCTCCCCGCGTGTGGCACGGCTCAGCCACCAGTCCCCGCTCCACCGAGCTCGCCGCACGCTGGGGTGATCCGCTGTACTCGGCCAACGGACTGCGCAGGGTCGATCACTATCTGGATCTCGTTCGCCACTACCGGGAGCGGCTCGCCTTCCACGGCCACGAGCCCGACACCGCGTTGGTCGCGGTCGGCGTGCACTCACCGATCATCACCGACCGCTCCCAGGACGCACTGGCGATCGCCCGGCCCGCCTACGAGGTCTCGGTGCGCGAGCACTTCCGCGACCGGGCCGCCTTCCCGTTCGACTCCCTGGAGGATTTTCTGCAGAACGGATCGGCGCTGGTGGGAACGGCCGAGCAAATAGCCGAGAAGCTCATGGACCTGCAGCGGAGGTTCGGTAATCAGGTTTTCGGGGTCGGTGTGGAGGGCTTCTTCTCCACCTACACGAACGAGCTGGGCTCGACCCGTGACCACCTCGAGCGTTTCTTCGCCGAGGTGGCCCCGATCCTACGATCGGAGATCCCCAGCACGATCTGGGAGACAGGGCCGGTCGCCGCCCAGCCGGCGTAGCTTCCGGACCGGGCCACCCGCGGCGTTCACCTGCTGGTGATCTGGTGGGTCAGCGTTCGAGCCTGCGGAACTGGCTGGCATGGAACACCAGTGGGCTGATGTCGTGGTCGGCGTCCAGGTCGTGCACGCGCAGCACGACGATGTCGTGGTCGCCGGCGCGTACCTGCTGGTCGATGCTGGTTTCGATCCAGGCACTGGCCCCGTCCAGCAGGACGGCCCCGTCGTCGGTCACCCGCCAGCGCAACTCGGCGAAGCGGTCGCCCCGCCTGCCCGCGAGCTGACGGGCTGCCCGTTCCTGCTCGGCGCTGAGGATGCTCAGCCCGAGTCGCGGCGCGGCGCGCAGCGCGGGCCAGGTGCTGGAGGTGTGGCCGATGCACAGCGAGACCAGCGGCGGGTCCAGGGAGACCGAGGTGAACGAGCTTGCCGCGATCCCCACCGGCACACCCTCGACCAGCGCCGCCACCGCCGCCACGCCCGAGGGGAAGGCACCGAAGACGTTCCGCAGCCGCCCGGGGTCGAAGATCTGCGTCGCGGCCCGTCCGGCGGCCGGCACGTCGCCGAGGACGCCGCGGTGCGGCGGGGGAGCGGTGCGGTGGTAGGTCATGGGATCACACTCCTGCCCCGTCGGGAAACGCGCCGCCGACGGCACCGCCGCGCGGGACGCCGGTGCCGTCGAGGCCTGGACTCAGGAAATAAGTGCCGACTCCGTGGCCGCGGGGGGCGTCGCGGCCACGGAGTCGGCGCCGAGGACGGGCACGGTGTCGACAGCGGGTGCGGTGTCGGCGGCGGTGTGCTGCTGCTGGCGGCGGGCCGCGGTGTGCCGGTTCTCCGGGATGGGCAGGCCGAGGTTGCCGCGCAGCGTCGTGGACTCGTACTCGCTGCGGGCGATGCCCCGTTCACGCAGGAGCGGCAGGACCTGGTCGACGAACTGGGTGAACTCGCTGGGCACCGTCACCATGATGTTGATGCCGTCGAAGCCGCCGTTTTCGAACCAGCGCTCGATCTCGTTCGCGACGGTGCGCGGTGAGCCCACGAACGGCGAGCGGAACGCCTTGAGCTGGTGTTCGACCACCTGGCGCAGCGTGAAGTTGTTCTCCCGGGCCAGCTTCTTGATCCCGTCCGCCTGGGTCCGGAAGCTGAGCGCGCCCGCGTCGCCGACCTCGGGGAACGGTGCGTCCAGGTCGTACTGCGAGAAGTCGTGCCAGCCGAAGGGACGGCCGAGTTCGGCCAGCGCCCGCTCGAAGCTCTTCGCGCCGAGGGTCGCGTCCTCCTTGGCGCGGGCCTCCTCGTCGGTGTCGGCGATGATCGGGAAGATCCCCGGGATGACGAGCAGCTGCTCGGGGTCGCGCCCCTTGGCCGCCGCCCGCGCCCGCAGCTCGCTGCGGAACGCCTGCGCCTGCTCAAGAGTCTGGGCGTGGCTGAAGATCGCGTCGGCGATGCTCGCCCCCAGGTCGCGTCCCTCTTCCGAGTCACCCGCCTGGAAGATCACCGGCTGGCCCTGGGGGGTGCGCTCGAGGTTGAGCGGCCCGACCACCGAGAAGTACTCGCCGGAGTGGTTCAGCGCGTGCTGGCGGTCGCGGTCGAAGAAGACGCCGCGGTCCTTGTCGCGGGGGAAGGCGTCGGCCTCGTAGGAGTCCCACAGCCCCTGCGCGATCCGGACGTGCTCGTGCGCCCGCCCGTACCGGGTCGCGTAGTCGTAGTGCTCGTCGCGGCTGTAGTTGCCCGCCGTCCCGGCGTCACCGCTGGTGACCACGTTCCAGCCGGCCCGGCCGCCGCTGATGTGGTCGAGCGAGGCCAGCCGGCGGGCGACGTTGAACGGCTCGTTGTAGGAGGTGGTGATCGTACCCACCAGGCCGATGTGGCTGGTGTGCACGGCGACCGCCGACAGCAGCGTCAGCGGCTCGAGCCGGCTGAGGTAGTGGTTCGGCGAGTCCGGGGTGATGAACTGGCTGTCCACGATGAAGATGTGGTCGAACTTCGCGGCCTCCGCCTGCTGCGCGCGGGCGATGTACCAGCGGACGTCCACGCTGGCGTTGCCCGGGATCTCGGGGCTGAGCCAGGTGTTGTGCTGCCCCGGGCCGCCGACCCCGATGAGGACGGCGCCCAGCTTGAGCGTGCGAGCGGACATCGGTGGAACCTTCCTGGTGATCGCGCGGCGAGCGCGTTGGGACGGCTCTGTCGACCGGATCGCGCCGGATCCCGGCGTGACGGGCGCGCTGACGGGGCGGGAGGGGATCTGAACGGGATGCGCCGCCGCGCCCTCCGGTCGGCACCTCGCGAGGCACCGGCCAGGTCGGATCGGCGATGGAGCGGATCAGTGGTGACGCAGGGCAACCGAGAGTCGGTCTGTAATCCGATCAGGTCGGCGGACGGATCGGGTCAGCGACAGCGGGTGGCCTGACTGCGTGCATGGTCCAACCAGCGACGACACGTGAGCAGCACGGTGGTCGACTGGGCCATGCCGATCAGCATGCGATGTGCCTGACCGGATGTCCAACGATGCTTCGCGATGGAGACCCATCACGACTCGTGATGATTTTCCATCATCCCGATGAACATAAAGGGTTTGACAAGTAGCGTGTGTGGCATGCGCCGGACTCTGGACATCGCGCCGCTGCGCAGCTTCGTGGCTGTCGCGGACTGTGGCGGTTTCCAGCGGGCCGCGTCGTCCCTGCATCTCAGCCAGGCGGCGGTCAGCCAGCACGTGCGCCGCCTCGAATCGGCCACCGGACGGGTCCTGGTCGAGCGTCAGGGCCGTCGGTCCCAGCTCACCCGCGACGGCGAGCACCTGCTCGGCCAGGCGCGGCGGATCCTGAGCCTGCACGACGAGACCCTGCACGGCTTCGGCCTGGCGGAGACCGAGGAGACCGTGGTCATCGGCTCGACCGAGCACGGCGCGGCCCAACTACTGCCGGTCCTCGCGGACGTGCTGGGGCAGTCGCTGCCCCACCACAGTGTCCGGTTCCGCATCGACCGGGGTGCCAGCCTGCTCGAAGGGCTCGAGGCTGGCCGGATCGACCTGGCGTTGCTGCTCGGCCCGGCCGACAACCCGCGCGCGCAGCCGGTCGGCGAGCTGGAGCTGACCTGGTACTCCGCCCCGACCTGGCGGCGGCCGTCGCTGGCCCAGCCGATCTCGGTGGTGGCCTTCGACCAGCCCTGCGCGCTGCGGTCCCGGGCCCTGGAGACGCTGTCGCTGCACGCGATCGAGACGGTGATCGGCGCGGAGGCCATCCAGCTGGCCGGCGTACAGGCGGCGGTCGGCGCCGGTCTCGGGATCGCGTTGATGGCCACGTTCGGCCAGACCCCCGAGGGCCTCGTCGCCCGCGACGACCTGCCCAGGCCGGCCCCGCTGCCGATGGTCCTCTGGGCCAGGCAGGGTCTTCCCGCGAAGACCTCACAGAGCATCGTGGAAGCGTTACGGCAGGTGCTGGAGCGGTTGCCGGCCGAGCGGAACACTGCGCGGCTCGAACTTGCCACCGGAGCCTGACGGGAGCCAGCGCACCATGTCGCTCATCTCAATCCCCGGAGCCTCACCCATCCGCGGAGCCTCACCTCGTACTCGGCCGGCCACCTCCGGGGTGATCGCGGCCGTGATCCCGAGCCCGTTCGTCGACCAGATCCGGTCCCGGCTCGGCGCCGAGGCGCATGTCGTCGACGTCCTCGGCGGGGAGGTCGCGCCGGCGTCGTCGGGCCCGGTGCCAGTCCTGGTGATGCCGCCCGCGGCGCTGGGCGGCTCGCCGACGGCCGCCGTGCTGGCGGCGGTCGAGCGGGCCGGCTGGGTGCACTTCCTGTCGACCGGTATCGACGGCTTCCCACTCGATCGTCTCGCCGGCCGGACGGTGACCTGCGGCCGCGGGGCGAACAGCCCGGCGATCGCCGAGCTCACCGTCGGTCTGCTGCTCGCCGCCGAGAAGCGGATCCCGCAGATCTGGGAGGCCCGGACGAACGAGCCGTTCCTCGCCGAGCCGCTGGGCACGCTCGTCGGTCGGACGGTGGGGCTGATCGGATTCGGGTCCATCGGCCAGGAGCTGGCCCGCCGGCTGGACGGGTTCGGGACGCGGCTGCTGGCCCTGCGCCGCAGCGGACGCCCGGCCGAACAGCCGACCGTGACCGTGGTGCGGACCCTGCCCGAGCTGGTCGGCGAGGCGGACCACCTCGTCGTGGCCGCGCCACTGACTCCGGACACGGACCGGCTGCTGGACGACGCGGCGTTCGCCGTCACCAAGCCCGGTCTGCACCTGGTCAACGTCGCCCGGGGGCGGATCGTCGACACCGACGCGCTGGTCCGGGCACTGGCCGCCGGGACGGTGTCCCGCGCCAGTCTGGACGTCACGGACCCCGAACCGCTGCCGGCCGACCATCCGCTGCGCCATGACGCCCGCGTCCGGATCCTGCCGCACCTGTCCTGGTCGGCTCCCGGCGGCCTCAGCCGCGGCTTCGACCTCTTCGCCGACAACCTGCAACGCTGGTGCGAGGGCCGGCCGCTGCACGGCGTCGTCGACGTCGAGGCAGGCTACTGACTCGGATGGAACTCTCCAGGGATGACCCGGACGAGAGCAGGTTCGACCTCTACCTACCACCCTGATCCGACAAACCACCGCTATCAGTGCATATGGCGACGCGTGGCGCGGCGACCGTGCTGTGCGACCGGGCGGTGCTGCCGAGAGAATTATCTTGACTGAGTGCAAATTTTTTGGTCAAGCTACTCGCCATGAGCAGAAGCGGGTTGAGCCTCGAAGAGCGCGTGCAACTGCTGGAGGACCGGGAGGAGATCCGGCAGAGTCTGATCGACTACGGCGAGCTGCTCGACGCCCGTGACCTCGATGCCTGGGCCGAGCTGTGGGCGGAGGACGGCGAGTTCGAGATGAGTACGGGTCGGACGGCACGCGGGCGGGCCGCGATCAGGGAGATGCTCGCCACGGTGATGGAGAAGAGCCCGCCGGCAGTTGTCCACATGGAGATGAACCCGCGGATCACCGTCGACGGTGACACCGCCCGTTCCACGATGCTTTACGGAGTCGGCCGCACCCAGGACGACGGGCTGACCCGCGTCATCTGGTTCGGACACCACCACAGCCGGCACGTGCGCACTCCGGACGGCTGGAGGATCCACTACCGCCGCAACACCGTCGACCTGCCGGAGACCGGCCACCCCTGAACCGGACCCGGTGTTCCGCGGAACACCGGAGCACCGGCGCCGTACGTCGGTTCGCGCCCCGTTGCGCGGGGATCAGCCGGGGCGGTTGGCGAGTGCGACGGCCGGGGCGCAGGCGGCGCGAGCGGTGCGGGCGGGTGCGCCGAGCAGGTAGCCCTGGCCGAAGTCGATGCCGGCGTCGATGGCGACCCGCAGCTCGGCGGTGTTCTCGATGCCCTCGGCGATCACGCAGCCGCCGATCTCCGCGGCGACGTCCACGATGGCGGCGGCGACGGCGCGGCGGGCGGGGTCGCGGTCCATCCCGTGGGTGATCAGGTAGTCGAGTTTCACGATCTCGGGCCGCAGATGGATGAGCTGTTCGAGGCCGGCGTAGCCAGTGCCGATGTCGTCCACCGCGATCTGGGCGCCGAGCGCGCGCAGCGCGTGGATGCCGCGCATGACCACCGGGTCGGCGCTGAAGTACTCGTGTTCGGTGATCTCGACGATCAGTCGTTCGCAGGCCGGGAACGGGGCCAGCAGGCCGACCAGGCCGGAGGTGATGGTGGCCGGTGAGGCGTTCACGGCGAGGGTGACCGAGCGGGGCAGCTCGGACATCACGGTCAGCGCGCGCCGGATGGCCGTCAGCTCGAGGTCCGTGCCGAGCCCGACGCTGCTGGCGACGGCGTACCAGCCCTCCGGGTCGTCGGTCGATCCCGGGAAGCGTGACAGCGCCTCGACTCCCACCACGCCGCCATCGGAGAGGTCGACCACCGGCTGGAAGACGATCTGCGGGCCACCGGCGTCGATGAGATCGTTGATCACCCGGGAGACCCGGCTGCGTGTCTCCCACACCCGGTGCAGGTCGATGACGGCGTCGCTGAGGAACGCGGCCAGCAGGCTGAGGAACCGGCCGTCGCGTTCGCGCAGCTCCGGGCGGGGCTGGTGCGCGAGGCAGCCGAGGATGCCGTAGATGTCGTTGTCGTTGTCGTAGACCGGCGTGGCCACGTACGCCCCGATACCCAGTACCTGGACGGTGCCCGCGGCGGCGGTCCGCGGGTCGCGGTGGGTGTCGGGGATGATGACCGGCCGATCGTGGGCGAGTACCTGGGCGTACAGGGCCGCCTCGCGGCGGATCGTGCTGCCCGGCGCGATGCCGAAACCGGCCGCGTCGCCGTTGACGACCTGCAGCACCAGCAGGTTGCCCTCGACCCGGCCCAGCCAGGCGAGGTCCATGCCGAGGTGGCGGCGCAGCACCCCGAGCAGGTCGGCCACCGCGGGGTCCGGTTCCACGACCTCGATCGGTGGGCCCAGTGGCGACGCCGGACGCGCCATGGGCACCACCTCCTCGCTACGGCATGCCCAGGCCGGTGCGGCACACACACCGCGGCACGGGCCGAGGGTCGCCGAGGGCTCCCGAGGAGTCAGAGCCAGCCGTTGCGGCGGAACGCCCGGTACAGGAACAGGCAGGCGGTCGCGATCGTCACCAGCACGGCCGGATAGCCCCAGACCTGCCGCAGCTCGGGCATGTGGTCGAAGTTCATTCCGTAGATCCCGGCGACCGCGGTGGGCACGGCCCCGATAGCCACCCACGCACTGATCTTGCGCATGTCCTCGTTCTGCGCGATGGTCACCTGCGTCAGTGTCGCCTGCAGGATCGACGACAGCAGCTCGTCGAGGTGGGTGATCCGTTGCGTGGCCTGCACGAGATGGTCGAAGACGTCCCGGAAGTGGTCGCGCACATGCGGGTCGATCATCGGCAGTGGGGTGTCGGACAGCGACCGCAGCGGGGCGGCCAGCGGGCTCACCGCGTGCTTGAACTCGAGGATCTCGCGCTTGAGCTGGTAGAGCTTCTCCACTGACGGCCGCGCCGAGTGCTCGAACACCGACGCCTCGGCGGCGTCCACGTCGGCCTCGATGCGGTCGACGACCGCCAGGTAGTCGTCGACGACCCGGTCGCACACGCCGTGCAGCACCGCGGACGGCCCGTGGCGCAGCATCTCCGGCCGTCCCTCCAGCTCGCCGCGCAGCTGCTGGAGCCCACCGTGCGCACCGTGGCGGACGGTGACGACGAAGTCGGAGCCGATGAAGACCATCACCTCGCCGGTGACGACGACCTCGGTGTCCGCGGTCAGCTCGCCGTGCTCGACGTAGCAGGCGGTCTTGAGCACCACGAACAGCGTGCTGCCGTACCGTTCGATCTTGGGTCGCTGGTGGGCGACGACGGCGTCCTCCACGGCGAGCGCGGGCAGGCCGTAGATGTCGGCGATGGATTCCAGCTCGGAGTCGGTGGGCTCGAACAGGCCCAGCCAGGCGAACGCGCCATGGTGGCGGCGGGCGATGTGCGCGGCGGTCAGCATGTTCGACCCGTCGGGGACCCGCTGGCCGTCGGCGTAGACGTGGCAGGCGACGACCTGCCCGGAACGGACCTGCTCGGCGGTGGGCGTCGGGGGCCGCTTGGGACGGGTGCGCACCAGCGACACCGGGCGCGCCAGGGCGCCGGCGAGCAGGTCGCGCAGCGACCCGCCGCCGTGCTCGAGGTCGAGCCCGTCGTCGAGCCCGTCGCTGTCGTGCCCGTGCCCGTGGTGTCCGCCGGTGCCGGAGCCGTCCTGGTCGTGCCCGTTCACGCCGTTCTCCTCCGCGAGCTCGCTGCGGCCCCTGTCCGGCCCGGCGTCCATCCTTGCGGACGGCGCAGGCGGCCCCGGCCCCGGATGAGCCCTGGGCCCACGGCGGTGACCGCGGCGGGACGAACAGTGGCGGCCGGTCGCCGCGCCCTGTCCTCAACCAACTGGTTGACGACCTGGGTGAGGCGGCCTAAGCTCGCTATTCAACCAATCGGTTGAGTAGCTGGCCGGCTGATCGTGGCCGGCCTGGAGGAATGCGGAGGGGGAGTGCCGGTGGTGGCGGCGGACACGCTGTCCCGGGTGTTCTCGGCGCTGGCGGACCCGACCAGGCGCGACATCGTGGCGCGCCTGGCGGTGGGGGACGCCACCGTCAACGAGCTCGCCGCGCCCTACGACATGACCGTCCAGGCGGTGTCCAAGCACCTGCGGGTGCTGCAGGACGCCGGCCTGGTCAGCAGCGGCCGGCAGGCGCAGCGGCGTCCGATGCACCTGGAGGCCGACGTCCTCGACCTCCTGACGACGTGGCTCGAGCGGTACCGCCGCCAGGCCGAGGAGCGCTACCGGCGCCTCGACGACGTCCTGCGCGCCATGCCCGACGACGTCCACCCGATGCCGCCCCGCCACCCACCCGACCGGGCGGGGCCGCCCGACCCGGCCGAGTCACCCGAACCGACGACCTGACCCGGCCTGACCGCCGAGCCCGACAGGAGCATCGACATGCCCGCCACCGACACGAACCCGACCACGATCACCGCAGACCCGACCGTCCCCCTGGTGCGGATCACCCGCGAGTTCGACGCGCCGCCGGCCAAGGTCTTCCGCGCCCACAGCGACCCGGATCTGGTCGCTCAGTGGCTCGGCCCGCGCCGGCACCGGATGGTCGTCGACCACTACGACTGCCGGACCGGCGGCTCCTACCGCTACCTGCACGTCAGCGACGGCAACGAGTTCGGCTTCCACGGCTGCTTCCACGAGGTCCGCCCGCCCGAGCTGATCGTGCAGACGTTCACCTTCGAGGGCTTCCCGGACGGCGTCGCCCTCGAGCGGGTGACCTTCACCGACCTCGGTGGCGGCCGCACCCGGCTCGTCGCCACGTCGCTGGTGGACTCCTTCGAGGCCCGCGACGCCTTCCTCGCCTCCGGCATGGAGGAGGGCCTCAGCGAGGGCTACCAGCGTCTCGACGAGCTGCTCGCCCGCTGACGCGTCCCCGACGGCGCTCGGCGGCGCCGTACCGACGGGCGCCGCGCCGGCGCCGCACCGGCCGCCCACAGGCTCAGGCCTTCGGGCCGCCGGCGACGTAGAGGACCTGGCCGGACACGAAGCCGGCGCCCTCGCCGACGAAGAACGACACGGCGTGGGCGATGTCGTCGACCTCGCCGGGCCGGGCGACCGGGATCTTCGACTTCGCCACGGCCAGGTAGTCCTCCCAGCCGACACCCAGGCGCTCGGCGGTCGCCCGCGTCATGTCGCTGACGATGAACCCGGGCGCCACGCAGTTCACCGTGATGCCGAACTTGCCCAGCTCGATCGCCAGCGTCTTGGTGAAGCCCTGCAGGCCGGCCTTGGCGGCCGAGTAGTTCGCCTGGCCGCGGTTGCCCAGCGCGGAGATGCTGGAGAGGTTGACGATCCGGCCCCACTTCGCGTCCACCATGTACTTCTGGGTGGCCCGGGCGGTCAGGAACGAGCCACGCAGGTGGACGCCCATGACCGCGTCCCAGTCGCCCTCGGTCATCTTGAACAGCATGTTGTCGCGGGTGATACCGGCGTTGTTGACCAGCACCGTCGGCGCGCCGAGCTCGGCGGCCACCCGGGCGACGGCCGCGTCCACCGCGGCGGCGTCGGAGACGTCGGCGCCCAGGGCGATCGCCTTCCCGCCCGCGGCCGCGATCGCGTCCACGGTGGTCTTGGCCGCTGACTCCTCGAGGTCGAGCACGGCCACCGCCATGCCGTCACGGGCCAGGCGCTGCGCGATGGCGGCGCCGATGCCGCGGGCCGCTCCGGTGACGATCGCGACGCGGGACGGGGCTTCGGACACGGACCGGCTCCTCACACCAGACGCCACGCGCGACGGCGTGGCGATCGGACACACGCCGGCAGCCGTCCACCGCGGGCGAGTCGCCGGTGCGACCGGACCACCGCCGGCGCCGGGCCCACACCGGCCCGGCGGCCTAAAGTCAACCGGTTCGCGGCCCCGAACGCCACCGGTCGGCAACGTCGCCGGTCGGGTGCTCAAGCCGTGCGGGCGGGGCGGCGCAGGAGGGCCACGGCGGGCACGATTCCGGCGAAGGACAGGGCGGCGGTGACCCACCAGACCCGGGTGAACAGGTGCAGCGGGATGCCGCTGGCCACCGACGATTCGCCGAGCACCGCGATGGTGACGGCGACGCCCAGGGCGATGCCGGTCTGGCGCACCATGTTGACGACCGCGGAGCCGGTCGCGAACGACTGCGGGGGCAGCGACGCGGCGGCCGTGGACATCATGGTGGGCAGGGTCAGGCCGACGCCGATCCCGGTGAGGGTCATGCCGCCGAGCACGCCGGAGACGTAGTTCGGCTCCGTGGTGATCGCGAGCGCCCACCAGGCGACCCCGCCGCCGAAGATGACACTGCCCAGCCCGATGACGATCGCCGGCCCGTAGCGGGCGATCAGCCTGCCGGTGACGCCGAACGAGACGAGCGGGACCATGAGCGGCCCAGGCGCCATGGCCAGGCCGGCCTGCAGCGCGGACCATCCCCACTGGCCCTGCTCCCAGAGCACGATCGACAGCAGCATCGCGCCGAAGGAGGCGGAGAAGAACAGCGCGACGATCGAGGCGCCGGTGAAGTGCCGGGAGGTGAACAGGGACGGGTGCACGAGCGGGTTCCGGCTGGTGGCGCAGTGGACGGCGAACAGGACGAGCAGGCCGACCCCGCCGGCGAGGGATCCCACCAGCGCCGCCGAGGACCAGCCCCAGTCCGGCCCCCGGACCAGCCCGGCGGTCAGCAGCCCGACCCCGCCGGTGGCCAGCAGCACGCCGACGGCGTCGGGCCGCTCGGTCGGCTGGCCGGCCAGGCGTGGCAGCCGGCGCCAGCCGACGACGAGGGCCGCGAGGCCGACCGGGACGTTGACGAGGAACGCCCAGCGCCAGCTGGCGGCGACGAGCAGCCCGCCGACGACCGGGCCGATCGCCGCCGACATCCCGCCGACGGCGGTCCAGGTGCGCACGGCGCCCTGACGGCGCTCGGGTTCGTGGGCCGCGAGCACCAGGCCCAGTGAGGTGGGTGTCACCAGTGCGGCCCCGGCGGCCTGCGCGAGACGGAAGCCGATCAGCATGTCGACGGTGGTGGCCGCCGCGCAGGCCGCCGACGCGAGCGTGAACACCGCGACGCCGAGCAGGAAGCCGAGGTCGCGGCGGTACCGGTCGGCGAGCCGTCCGAAGAAGACGAGCAGCGCCGCGTAGACGACCGCGTAGCCGTTGAGCACCCACGACAGCCGGCTCAGGTCGGTCTCGCCGAGATCGTGGGCGATCTGCGGCAGCGCGACGTTGACGATGAACAGGTCGAGGCTCGCCAGGATCACGCCGCTGCAGACGATCAGCAGAACCTCGCGCCCGGACGCCTCGCGGCGCCGTGCGGGCGAGACGCCCCGGTCCATCATCAGTTCTGTCATGCAACTGAACTTAGAGTGCTGGCGTTCCATCACGCAACTGACTAGCGTGCCGGTCATGGAGCGCAAGAGCTTCGCGGACATGAACTGCTCGGTGGCCCAGTGCCTCGAGGTCGTCGGCGAGTGGTGGACGATGCTGATCCTGCGCGACGCCTTCCTGGGGGTGAGCCGCTTCGACGACTTCCAGCGGCGGCTCGGGATCTCCCGCAACGTGCTCACCCAGCGCCTCGCCGGTCTGGTCGAGGCCGGCGTCCTGGCCAGGACCGCCTACCAGGAACATCCGCCGCGCTACGACTACCGGCTCACCGACAAGGGCCGCGACCTGTGGCCGGTGCTGTCCGCGATGCGGCAGTGGGGTGACCGGTACGCCGCGCCCGCGGGCCCGCCGGTGAGCGTGCGGCACCGTGGCTGCGGCGAGGTCTTCCACACGGTGCCCACCTGCTCGCAGTGCGGCGAGCCGGTGGGCCCGGGCGACGTCCGCGCGGTCGTCGGCCCCGGTGGCAGCGCGGATCTCCTGCCCGCCCGGTCAGCGCAGGCCTGAGCGCGCGAAGACGTCGACGACCTGCCGCTGGAACACCAGGTAGAGGCGGTGGGGGAGCGGCGTGTCCGCCCCGTGCCCCCGCGCGGCGTCCCGAAACTCAAGATAGTCAACAGTGTTGACGCCGCCGCCTTCCATTTTATGATCTTGAGTAGTCGGCCACGGATTTCTCCCCGCACACCTTTCAACCCAAATGCAAGGCAAACGCAATCATCGAATGCCTCCAAATAACATCGATGTCGTCTTGATCATGGAAACGCCCGGTTTCCCGGGACCTCGGGGAAAAGGCCGTCCGCGTTGATCCTGGCTGGCGATGAGACGAGATGAGAAACGCACGCGGATGTGCGGTGTCGTTGTCGGCGCCGCGGCCCTCGTCGGGGTCAGCTCCTTCACCGGGCCGATCCCCGGGGCGCTGGCGGCGGACGGCGCGCCCGATCCCGCCCCGCCCGGTGTGGCGAGCCTGAACCCGGCCCTCGCCCCGTTCGAGAACCAGCTGGTGCGCTGGCACGAATGCCGGACCGGCCCCAACGACGCGATCGGCTCCTACCTGGACGCGGCCGGCGCGCAGTGCGCCGGGATCAGCGTCCCGCTGGACTACGCCCGCCCCGACGGTCGGGAGATCACCCTCGGGGTGTCCCGGATCAGGGCGGCCGACACCGCCCACCGGCGCGGCATTCTGATGATCAATCTTGGCGGTCCCGGGGGCCCTGCTCTGGACGCCACCCCGGACCTGCGTGGCCTGCTCGGTGAGGCGGCGGACGGCTTCGACGTGGTCGGGATGGACCCCCGTTTCGTCGGCCGCAGCGCACCGCTGGACTGCGGGCCGATCCTGAAGCGGCCCTGGCCGCGCGCCGGCGGCCCCGACCGGGACAGTTTCGATCGCACCGCCGACGGTCAGGCCGCGATAGCGCGGGCGTGCGCGGTGCACGCCGATGTGCTGCCGTTCGCGTCGACGCGGAACACCGCTCGTGACATGGATATTGTCCGTGCTGCGCTTGATGAGCGGAAGACGTCGTTTCTCGGCTTTTCCTACGGCACCTACCTGGGTGCGGTGTACATGCAGATGTTCCCTGACCGGGTCGATCGTTTCGTTCTCGACAGTGCGGTGGATCCGGCGACGTACAACCCACGGGTGCTGCGCGACACCGGGGATCTGCTCGAGGGCGCGCTGCGGGAGTGGGCCGGCTGGGCCGCCGGGCGGGACGTCCAGTTCGGGCTTGGCGGCACGGCCGCGGAGGTGCTGGCCACCGTCGACCGGATCTACGCCGCGGCCGCGCGCGGTCCGCTGACCGTGGACGGCGTGGAGTACGACGCCGGGGACATCCCGGGGCTGCTCATGGATGCACTCGTCGACGACAGTGCGGAGGCGTCCGACATCCTGGCGATGGGTGTGCGGGCCTTCGCCGACGCGGCGGATGGCCGTGCGCCGGCGGAGAACCCCTACCTCGACGAGTTCCTGGACGGTGTCGCGACCGGCGGTCCGACGCTGCCCGGCGGGTCACCCGGGCGCCGGGTGGAGGCGGTGCCGGAGGGGTCGCTCAGCGCGTTCCAGAGCGCGCAGCTCGCGGTCCTGTGCGGGGATGTGCCGGCGTCCCGTGTGGCCGGTGAGTACCTGGCGGACATCCGCCGTCATCAGCGGGCGCAGTCGCATGTGGGTGCGGCGATCTGGAACCTGACCCCGTGCACGTTCTGGCCGGTGCGCCCGGTGGAGGCGCCGACCCGGGTGGCGAACGCCGTGCCCGCGCTGGTGGTGGCCGCGGAGAAGGACAACCGCACGCCGTACGCGGGCAGCCGGGCGCTGCACCGGGCGTTGTCCTCGTCGCGGCTGGTGACGTTGCGCGGAGCACGGGTGCACGGCGTGTACGGCGGGCGCAGCGGCTGTGTCGACGACGCAGTCAATGCCTACCTGCGGTCGGGCACCCTGCCCAGCGCCGACCTCACCTGCACCCGTCCGCCGGCTCCCCCGGGTTCGCTTCCGGAGTGACGGCCGTCGATCACGGGGTCGTGAGGATCCAGTGATCTGGATATCTGTGGAGGGCGCTGCGGGGCCGGCGTGCCAGCGGCGCCGATCGGGGGCGAGCGACCCCGATCGGCGCCGTCGGGGCCGGTCAGACGGGGCGGAGAGAGGCGAGGAGGTGGTGGGTTGTCTCGAGGGTTTCGGCGAGGTCGAGGGCTCCGTGGCGGCGGCCCGGCGTGCGTGCGCCGGCCGCGTTGTCGAAGTAGCGCTGGGCGAGCATCGCGGCCTTGAGGCGGGAGGCGCTGTGCGGGCAGGTGACGCTGAGGCGGCGGGCGGCGCGGCCGGCGGCGGTCAGGAGCTCGGGTGGGGGCGCTGTCGCGCCGCCGGCGGCGGCTTCCTGGCGTACGCGCAGGTAGTGGTAGGCCAGGTCGTCGACCCGGTCGTAGGGCAGTCGCTCCCGGATCTGGGCGCCGGCCCGGCTCCCGAAGATCGCGGCGTAGCCGAGTGTTCCCGCGGCGGCCAGGACGATGGCCACGGCGGTCCAGGGGGTGCCCGGGTGGGTTCCGGTCAGGTGCCGCGCGATGGTGGCGGTGGCCAGGGCCCAGCCGGGGGTGAGGAGTAGCGCGCCGATGCCGATGCCGGCCAGGCGGCGGCTGCGCCGGTAGCGGGTCGCCGCCTTGGTGACCGCGTCGTCCACTTGTGGGTGTGCCCGTTCCCGGGCGGCGATCGTCACGACCAGACAGCCTCTCCTGATCATTGTCAGGAGTCAGATGGTATGTCGAACCCACCGGCCGTCCGCGGGTTCGACACGCCTGTGTGGCCGGTGGGTCGAGGTCTGCCGGTGGACTTCTGTCGTTCCGGGTTACCGCTGGACGGAGGCGGGCCGCATGCCGGCGAAGATGAAGTCGAGGTGGCGCTGGCAGGCCTGGGCGGGGTCGTCGCCGGGGGCCTCGACGACTCCGCGCACGGAGCGCAGGGTCATCAGGACGTCGGTCAGGGTGACGTCGTCGCGGATCACGCCGGCGGTCTGGGCGTCGCGCAGCAGGTCCGCGACCGTGTGGCGCATCTTCTCCTGTTCGGGTGCGGGGGCGCGTTCCCACAGGCGGGCCAGGCAGCCGCGGTGGGCGGCCATGGTGTTGGCGACGGCGCGCGCGTAGCGTTCCAGGCCTTGCCCGCCGGGTGCGTTGCGGGCGGCTTCGGCGGCCCCGGCCATGTCGGCGAGGATCTCGTGGATCAGGTATTCGATGAGTGCCTGTTTGGTGGGGAAGTGGCGGTAGAGCGTGCCGATGCCGAGCCCGGCGCGCTGCGCGATGTGTTCGACGCCGGCTTCGATGCCTTCGTCGTTGAAGACCTCGATCGCGGTGGTGATCAGGCGCTGGCGGTTGGCGGCGGCGTCTCGGCGTAGCCGCGGCCCGGCGTCGGTCGCGGTGCTGTCTCCGGTGTTCTGGTTCCCACCGCTGGTAGCCGTGGAGATCACTGTAGTCCGCCTCAGCATCGTTACACGATCATCGGCTACCACCATAGCCGTGGGCGCCGACGGACCGTGGTCGGCCTGACGGGGTGACTGGCCTGATTGTTCCGGCTGGTAGGGCCCTAGCTGGTACGCCCCGGCTGGTGCGGTCTACTCCGGGTCGGCGCCGAGCAGGGTGCCGCCGGGCACCAGTCCCAGCTCGGCGTGCGGCAGGTCCTGGGCGGTCGCCGGGTGCCCCCGGCGGGCGGCCGGGATGGCGAGGGCGGCGATCAGGGCGAGCACGGTGGCGCCGGCGAGCATGGTGAAGCCGTTGGTGTAGCCGGATTCCTGGGGTATGCCGTCGGATCCGGCGCCGGAGGTGACGATGGTGGCCATCAGCGCGGCGCCGATCGAACCGCCGATGGTGCGGATGTTGGCGTTCATGCCGGAGGCGACGCCGGTCTGGTGAGCGGGGACGGCCTCGACGATGAGGCTGGCCATGGCGGAGAAGGCCAGGCCGAGCCCGATGCCCATCACCGCGGTGGCGATGTAGATCTCCCACTTGTCGTGGTGGGCGAAGGCGATCAGGGTGAAGGAGATGATCGTGACCGCGGAGCCGGTGACGACGACGGCCTTGGAGCCGTAGCGGGCGGCCAGCGGGCCGGAGGCGATCCCGACGGCGAACATCGTGATGCTCAGCGGCAGCAGGATCAGCCCGGATTCGGTGATGGTGGCGCCGAAGCCGTATCCGGCGGAGGTCGGGGTCTGCACGAACTGCGGCAGGAACGCCATGAGGGCGTACATCCCGACGCCGATGAGCAGGGCGACGAGGTTGGTGGTCCACACGGCCGGCAGGCGCATCATGGTCATGTCGATCAGTGGGGCGGCGGAGCGGGCCTCGACGACGACCCACGCTCCGCCGATGACGACGGCGCCGGCGAGCAGTCCGAGCACCTTGCCGGACGTCCAGCCCCAGTCGGGGCCTTCGGAGAGGCCGAGCAGCAGGCAGACCAGCCAGGCGGAGAGCAGCAGTGCCGGGGTGATGCTGATCCTGGAGGGGGTGCGGATGGCGGATTCCGGGATGAACACGACGGTGGCCGCGGTGGCCAGCAGCACCATGATCAGGGGAACCCAGAACAGCCAGTGGTAGTCGAGCAGGTCGACGATCGGGCCGGCCAGGACGAGGCCGAGGCCGGCGCCGACCGCGGTCAGCGCGGCCAGGACGCCGATGGCGCTGGAGACCTTCGGGAGGGGGAACTCGTCGCGGATGATGCCGAAGGCGAGCGGGAGGATGCCGCCGCCCACGCCCTGGATGACGCGGGCGATGATCATCAGGGTGATGCCGGTGGCGATCGCGGCCAGGGCCGAGCCCGCGGCGAGTGCGCCGAGGGCGACCAGCAGCATTTTCTTCTTGCCGACGGCGTCGCCGATGCGGCCCATGATCGGGGTGAAGATCGAGGCGGAGAGGAGGTAGGCGGTCAGCACCCAGGTGACCGTGGTCTGGTTGGTGTGCAGGCTTTCCATGATCGTGGGTAGCACGGGGTTGACCAGTGACTGCAGCAGGGCGTAGGTGGCCACGGCGAGCGCCAGTACGGCGAACGTGACCTGGTGGTGGGCTCTGCGGGCAGGTTGGATCATGGACCCTCCAGGGTGCGGAACGGAGCCTCCGCTCCGCAAGGAGCGTAACAGGAGTCGATCCTCCGTTCCCGTCGAGGCCCGGGCCTTCCTCCGGCGACGGATCGCCGCCGTGAGCCGGGCGCCGGCCGTTGACGGTGCCGTGCCGGGCGGTGGGCCGGGCGGGGCCCCGCCCACCGCCCCCGTCTGCGCCCCCTTGTAGACGCGGCCAGGTGGCGCTGGTGAATGCTTTGGACGGCGGCCGGCGTCATCCGGCGTCCCGTCCCCCGCCGGTCGTGGCGGGTGGACCGGGGTGTCAGGCTCCCAGAGAGCATCGGATTCCCGGCTCCGGACACATCCGGAGCCGGATGCCGGACCCTGGTGGCCGGCTCGGCTGCGGACTGTGGGTGGGCCACGTGGTGGCCGTCCCCGCCGGGATCCGCCCACCGGGGCCCGGGCGCGGGGGGCGGCGTGAGTGGAAGGTGACCCCGATGGCGGTGTCCCGACGTGACGTCCAGACGGCAGACGGGCTGATGGACGTCGATCTCCATGCCCCCGACGGCGGCGCCCCCGCCCCGGTTGTGATCATGTACCCGGATGCCTACGGCGTCCGGGAGACGGTGCAGCGGATGGCCGGGCGGCTGGCGGCGGCCGGCTACCTGGTGGCCTTGCCGAACATGTTCTACCGCTCCGGGGCCGACGCGGCAGCACCGGAGAAGATCGACTTCGCCGACCCCGAGCAGCGCGCCCGGCTGGGGCGGGTCGTCTCCCAGGCGACCCCGCAGCGGGTGATGGCCGACACCGGCGCGCTGCTGGACGCCCTGGCCGACGAGCCGGGCGCGCTGCCCGGCCCGGTGGGGACCATCGGCTACTGCGTCGGTGGCCGGATGGCCTTCACCGCGGCGACGGCACACCCCGATCGGGTCGCGGCGGCGGCGTCGATCCACGGCGGCGGGCTGGCCAGCGACGACCCGTCCAGCCCGTACCTGGCGGCGGACCGCATCCGCGCCGCCCTGTACATCGCGATCGCCACCGGCGACGCCCACCACACCGACGCCGACCACGCCCGGCTCGTGGCGGCGCTGGACGAGGCGAAGGTCGACTACGAGGCGGAGATCCTCCCCGCGCGGCACGGGTTCGCGTTGGTCGACTTCCCCGTGTACGACGAGGCGGCGGCCGAGCGGCACTGGGAGAAGTCGCTGGCGCTGTTCGCCCGCACTCTGCGTCCCGCGGCCTGATCCCACCCCGGTTCCCGGCTCATCGCGGGGCCGGCAGGCTCACTCGACCGCCGGGCGACCCGGCGGCACCGGCACCTCGCCGGCCGGACGTCCACCGGCTGGCGGGGGCTGGGACGGAGGCTGGGCGCGGGCGGTGCGTAGCTCGGCGGTGAGCTCGTCGACCTGCCGTTCGGCGCGTTCGGCGCGGGTCCGGGCCTCGGCGCGGGCGTCGGTGAGCACGGCGAGCCGCTCAGCGGCGGCCTGCTGCTCGGCCGCCAGCCGGGACGCCGCCTCGGCGCGGGCCCGCTCCAGCTGGTCGGTGGTGGCCGCCCGTTCCCGTTCGAGGTCCTCGGCGGCGGCCGCGCGGACCCGGGCGGTCTCGGTCTGGGCGTCGGCGTGCGCCCGGGCCAGCTCGTCGCGTTCGCGGCGGGCGTCGTCGCGGATCCGGTCCCGGTCGGCCCGCAGATGGTCGCGGTCCGCCCGCAGCTCGCGCAGGGCCGCCGCGTCCCGCTCGGCGGCCCGTTCCGCGGCCCGCAACGCCACGGTCAGCCGGTCCGTCTCGGCGGTCAGCTCGGCACGGACCCGTTCTGCCTCGGCGTGGACCCGACCGATCTCGGTGGCCGCCTCCCGCCGGGCACGCGCCACATCGTCGTCGGCCCGGGCCTGCGCCTGCTCGACGCGGGCGTCGGCGTCAGCGCGCGCCGCCTCCACCGCCGCGGTGGCCTCCCGGCGGGCCGTCTCGGCATCGGTGACCGCGCCCGCGTGCGCCGCCTCGGCGGCGGCCAGGCGCCGTTCGGCATCCTCGAGGGCGGCGACGGCTTCGGCGGCCACCGCCTCGGCCTCCCCGCGGGCGGTCTGTTCCGCCCGGGCGGTCTGCTCCGCGCGCACGGCCCGGGCCACCGCCTCGGCGACCCGCTCGGCGGCATCGGCCTCGGCCGCCTCCACCTGCGCCTCGGCGCGGGCGACATCCCCGAGGCCGGCCATCTCCCGGGAGAAGCCGTCCAGGGAACGGGTCAGGTCGGCGGCCAGCGCGCGGATCTGGGCGGCGAGCTCGTCGGCCCGCAGCCGTCCGGCGGCGATCGGCCGCGCGACCGGCGGCCGCGCGGCCGCCGGGTCACCGCCGGCGGGCGGGGTGCTCTCCCGGCGGGCGAGGTCGCGGCGACGGCGGTAGGCCGCGAGCCGGTTGTGGGCCGGGTCCTCGCAGTAGGACGGTGGCCGTCCAGGCCGGTCGGCGGGTGCGGTGGGCCGCTCACAGCCAGGGAAGACGCACCGCGACGACGGCGGTGCCGCCGTCTGGACACCGCCCGTCATGGTGGCGGGATCGTCGTCTGCCGGTGTCGCACTGGGATCGTCGGCCGAGCTCATGCTCCGGTTCTACCGGACGAACCCCGAAGCGGATCGTGCGCGACCCGCGTGGGGTGGACGTGGCGGGGTGTGACGCGGTAGGAACGGGACCTGCAAACGCGCTGGTGACGGCGGGGCCGCCGAGCTGGATCGGCTGCCGTTCCGGCACCGGCGGTGTCCGCGCCCGTGCCGGTGCCGGGGTCCCCAGGTGACCCGAGGTGCCGGCCGACCTGGGGAGGTGAGCCCGATCCCGCTGCCGCAGGCTGGGCGCTCTCCCCGCGCGTTCACCAGGCCCGCCGGCCGATCCGCTCGCCGCGCCGCCCACTGAGGCGTCCGACGCCGAGCGGCGCCGCGCGGAGGACCGGTGCGCCGTGCAGTGCGCTCTCGGTTTTCCGGAAGGTCCTCATGTCGGGTTCCACCGCTTCTCCCGCTTCACCGTCTTCGTCGTTCTCCGCGTCTTCGTCGTTCGCCACCCCGTCGCCCACCGCTGCGCGCCTCTCGCTCGACCGGTCGGCCGTCGTGGCGACGCTGCGCGGGGCCGGTTGTGTGTTCGCCGAGGACGAGGCCGCGCTGCTGCTGTCCACCGCGAGCACCTCCGACGAGCTCGCCGTGATGGTCGCCCGTCGGGCGTCCGGGCTGCCGTTGGAACACGTGCTGGGCTGGGTGTCGTTCCGCGGCCTGCGGGTGGCTGTCGACGAGCGGGTGTTCGTCCCCCGCCGCCGCACCGAGTTCCTCGTCGACCGCGCCGTGGCGATCCTGGCCGCCGGCGCGACCGTGGGGGACAGGGCCCGCTCGGCGGTGGGTTGGGTGGTCGTCGATCTGTGCTGCGGATCGGGCGCGGTCGGCGCGGCGCTGGCCGGCGCCGTCCGCGGGCCGGTCGACCTGCACGCGGCGGACGTCGACCCGGTCGCCGTCGCCTGCGCCCGGCGCAACCTGACCGGTCCGGCGCGCATCACCCCGGCGCCGGGCCGGGTCTACACAGGTGATCTCTACGCGCCGCTGCCGCCGGTGTTGCGCGGGCGGGTGGATCTTCTGGTGGCCAACGTTCCGTACGTGCCGACGGGTCGGCTGGGGCTGTTGCCTCCCGAGGCGCGGGTCCACGAGCCCCGGGAGGCCCTCGACGGCGGTTCGGACGGGCTGGACGTGCTGCGCCGGGTGGCCGCCGAGGCGACGGACTGGCTGGCGCCCGGGGGGAGTCTGCTCGTCGAGACCAGCCGGGCCCAGGCGCCGCTGGCGGGGGAGACCTTTCTCCACGCCGGCCTCGTCACAACGGTCGCGACCTGTGAGGACCTGAGCACCACTGTGGTAGCCGGCCGCCACGTGCGGGGGGACGAGGCCTGATCGGCCCTCGGGTGGCCGCCCTGTCGCTGACTTGAGCGGGCAGCCACCCGAGGAAGCTCAAGATAATCAACAGTGTTGACCGCCTCTTCCCTTCTTATTGATCTTTAACGGTTAGCCAATAAACTCCAACAAACAAAAACAGCATCAACGATCGCCGGTTCAGGATTGTGTGATCGGCGCCTGAAGTTCGGTCACCCAGCGTCCAAGAGCCCCCGGGGGGCAATGGACCCGCGGTGCACGATGGTGGCCGCGGAGGGGATCTCCGGGAGGTCCACGATCGCGAAGTCGTGGCTGGCGTCGGGCTCGGCCGCGACCGGCAGGGCCGCATGGACGATGATCGTGTCATCTCCCCGCGGAGAATCCACGTAGTAGGCGATGGCGGGTCCCGTCGGAGTCAGGCCGGCGCGTGCCAGCCGGCCGACGAGGTCGGGGAAGAGTGGCGGCAGGACCGGTCCGATGTCCTCGGGCGCGTAACTGACGGCTGTGGCCACCAGTTACGCGACCCGGACCCGGGTGATGCGCTTGACCAGAACATCGTCGGTGGGCATGCGTCCCTCGTTCTCGATCGCGCGGAGCCTCGCCTGCACCCGGGCCAGCCGGGCGGTGTCCGCCGCGATCGTCGCTTCGAGTTCCGCTCGACGCAGCCTCAGCATGCCGCGCAGCTCTGCGACGCTCACCTGCTCGTCGAGGATCGCCTGCACGTGCTGGAGGACGACGAACCGCATCCCGTCGGCGCCGGCGACCAGACCGCCACCCCAGCCAGATGACGCACCGTGGCCAGCACGGTCGTGACCTTCCGATCCTCCTGCAGGCCCCGGATCGTCTGTTGCTCGGGCACGCTCGGCGGCGTGAACCCTGGTGACGGGATGGTTTCTCTGCGGCGCATCGGGATCGGGGCCCGCGTAAGACTGGCTGTGGTCGCGTGCCGGTCGAGCGGGAGCGGGGAGATCGTGAAGATCGTTGTTCCGGGTGGGACGGGGCATCTGGGGTTGCTGCTCGCGGGCGCGTTCGGGAGTGCGGGGCATGAGGTGGTTGTCCTCAGCCGGCGCGCCGATATTCAGGTGCCCGGCGCGCGGACGGTGCGCTGGGACGGCCGGACCGAGGGCGCGTGGGTGGCCGAGGTGGATGGCGCCGACGCGGTGGTCAACCTGGCTGGGCGCAGTGTGAACTGCCGGTACACGCGGGCGAATCTGGCGGAGATGATGGCGTCGCGGGTGGATTCCGCGGCTGTGGTGGGGGCGGCGATCGCGGGGGCGGCTCGTCCGCCGTGGGTGTGGTTGCAGATGAGCACTGCCACGATCTACGCGCACAGCTTTGACCGGGCGAATGACGAGGTGTCGGGGATTGTCGGCGGTGACGAGGAGGGTGTGCCGGCGTACTGGGCGTTCAGTGTTGACATCGCCCGGCGGTGGGAGGCCGCGCAGGCGGAGGCGGCGACGCCGGATACCCGCCGGGTGGCGCTGCGGACGAGCATTGTGATGGCGCCGGGGCGGGGTGGTGCGTTTGACGTGCTGTGGCGGATGAGCCGGCTGGGTCTGGGTGGGCCGGTCGCCGGGGGCCGGCAGTACATGTCGTGGATTCACGACCGTGATTTCGTCCGGGCGGTCGTGTTCCTGGTGGAGTGTGACGATCTGGTGGGGCCGGTGAATCTGGCGTCGCCGAACCCGTTGCCGTACCGGGAGTTCGTCGCGGGTCTGCGGGCGGCGGTGGGGGTGCGGGTGGGGTTGCCGGCGACGGCGTGGATGGCCGAGGTGGGTGCGTTCGTGATGCGTAGCGACACTGAGCTGCTTCTGAAGAGCCGGCGGGTGGTGCCGGGCCGGCTGCTTGGGGCGGGGTTCGTGTTCGATCTACCCGAGTGGCCGGAGGCCGCCCGTGATCTGGTGGCGCGTAGTCGGAGGCGTTCCAGGCGGGCGTCGGGCTAGTGACGGGACGGGTGCAGCAGGGTTCTCTGACGATCGTTGTCGCGCAGCCTCCGTGATCGCACGAAGGCGTTGTCCGCTCCCGCCACCTGGAGAGGAAGCCGGGCAGGTCCAAGGCGCCCGGCGCGAACGGATGGTCGCTACCGACAACGTCTGCTGGGCCCATCTCGGGCGTAGGGTCGGATGCCGATATCGGTTTCGTCACTGTCGGAGGTGGGCCAGGGTGCGGGAGTTTCAGCGGGGTGCGGTGCGACTGCACATCCTGCACCACGCGGCCGAGGGGGAGATCCACGGCGCGTGGATGAGCGAGGAACTGTCCCGCCACGGCTACCAGATCAGCCCCGGCACGCTGTATCCGACGCTGCATCGGCTGGAGGCCGACGGGCTGCTGACCTCTGACCAGCGTGTCGTGGACGGCCGGGCCCGGCGGGTCTACCGGGCGACCGAGGTCGGGAGGCAGGCTCTCGCGCAGGACCGCAAGGCTCTGGCGGAGCTGGCCCGCGAAGTCCTCGGCGACGACACCCTGTAGGAACCGTGTGGGGAGTCTGCGGGGCGTGCGGCTAAGCCGTGGCGGTGGGGTGCAGGTGGGCGTCGAGGGAGTAGGCGCCGGCGCCGACGATGAGCAGGAAGAGGCTGCCGCACAGCTGGGCGAGGTCGGTGCGGGATTCGTGGACGAAGTCCCACCAGCCGGATGCGCCGTCGAAGAGCGGGGCGTCGCCCCACAGGATGGGCAGCTTGGTGATGAGTAGCGCACCGAGCATGTTCACGATCATCGGCGGGGTGGCGAGTCGGGTGAGCAGCCCGGCCAGGATCAGCGCACCGCAGGCGATCTCGAAGCCCCCGTCCAGGGGTGCGAAGAAGCCGGGGGCGGGGATGGCGGCCTTGTCGAACCGGCCGGTGCCGAGCTCGTCGGGGTAGAGGAACTTCTGAATGCCCTCGAAGAGGAAGACCGCGCCGACGTAGAAGCGGATGAGGATCACCGCGGCGGGCGCGGTGGTCGCGGTCAGCCGGGCCTGCCAGGTGCCGAGCTGTGTCATACAAGGTGCCCCTCTGCCGTCGCAACGTATCGGATACCGATACCGTCCCGTGCCCCGGAGGGGCACCGGTGGTTGTGCGCCCGGCCCGCGGGCCGTGTCGTGCAGGGGTGGTTACGGGGCCACCATGCGGCGTATCCCGTAGGCGGCGGCGCCCACGGCCAGCACCGCGACTCCGGCGATCACAGAGGCCGGAGGCAGGGCGAAAGCCAGCGTGAGGCAGCCCGCCAGCCCGAGGACAGGGATCAGGCGGTGCGGGCGGCCCTCGCCAGGGGTCAGGGTCCAGGCGGAGGCGTTGGCGATGGCGTAGTAGGCCAGCACGCCGAAGGAGGAGAACCCGATCGCCCCACGCACGTCCGCCGTCGCCGCGAGGACCGCCACCACGGCGCCGACGGCGAGCTCGGCCCGGTGCGGCACCCCGAACCTGGGGTGGACCGCCGCCAGGGCGTGGGGCAGATGCCGGTCCCGGGCCATCGCCAGGGTGGTGCGCGAGACGCCGAGGATGAGCGCCAGCAGCGAGCCGAGCGCGGCCACCGCCGCGCCGACGCGCACCACCGGCGCGAGCCAGCCCGCGTCCGCGGCCCGGACGGCGTCTGACAGCGGTGCGGTGGCATCGGCCAGCTGCGGCGGCCCCAGCACCGCGAGAACGGCGATGGCGACGAGCACGTAGACGACCAGGGTGATGGCGAGCGCGAGCGGGATGGCCCGGGGAATGGTCCGGGCCGGGTCGCGGACCTCCTCACCGAGAGTGGCGATACGCGCATATCCGGCGAAGGCGAAAAACAACAGACCCGCCGCCTGGAGCACCCCGCCGAAGGAGGTGTCCCCGCCGATACTCAGCCGCGCGGCATTCGCCTCACCGGAGGTGAGGGCTGCGAGGACCACCGCGGCGAGGACCAGCAGGACCACGGCCACGATCGTCCGGGTGAGCCAGGCGGATTTCTGCACCCCGGCGTAGTTCACGGCGGTCAGCGTCACCACGGCGGCCACCGCGACCGCGTGCGCCTGGCCGGGCCAGACATACGACCCGACGGTGAGGGCCATGGCCGCGCAGGAAGCAGTCTTGCCGACCACGAACCCCCACCCCGCGAGATAGCCCCAGAAGGCACCAAGCCGCTCGCGCCCGTAGACATAGGTGCCGCCCGAGGCTGGATACCGAGCGGCCAGCCGGGCGGAGGACGTCGCGTTGCAGTACGCGACCACGGCGGCCAGAGCCAGGCCGAGCAGCAGCCCGGAGCCGGCCGTGTGCGCTGCCGGCGCGAGAGCGGCGAAGATCCCCGCGCCGATCATCGACCCCAGACCGATCATCACGGCGTCGGGCACCCCGAGGCGACGCCGCAACTCGTCCGGGACGCCAGCGGCGGTCGATGCCGTGCTCACAGGCTCACTCCTTGGCACGGGCGCGCTCATTACGGAATCCGATATCGGAAGACGACACGTGACCGAGTGTGTCGCCCGACCGCGCCTCAGGCCAGCGGTGCGACGACACCGCTTCCCGCTACCCAGTAGGAGAATCACGCCATGACCCCCCGGCACGCCTTCCCTCTGGAGCCCGCCCCGATCCATGTGTCCGACGAGGTCCTCGATGACCTGCGCGCCCGTCTCACACTGACCCGTCCGCCGCTGGACGAGGGGAACGGGGACTGGTCCTACGGCGTCCCGGACAGCTATCTGCGTGAGCTTGTCGCCTACTGGCGGGACGGCTACGACTGGCGCAAGGCCGAGGCCGCCATCAACGCCTACGAGCACTACCAGGTGAGCGTCGCCGGTGTCCCGGTGCACTTCATGCGCAGGCCCGGCCGCGGCCCCCGCCCGATTCCGTTGATCCTCACCCACGGCTGGCCGTGGACGTTCTGGCACTGGTCGAAGGTGATCGACCCGCTCGCCGACCCGGCCGCGTTCGGCGGTGACCCCGCCGACGCGTTCGACGTCCTCGTGCCGTCCCTGCCCGGCTTCGGTTTCCCCGGCCCGCTCACCGGCTTTTCCGACGTCAACTTCTGGAAGGTCTCCGACCTCTGGCACACCCTGATGACCGAGACCCTGGGATACGAGAAGTACGCCGCCGGGGGCTGCGACATCGGCGGGATCGTCACCAGCCAGCTCGGCCACAAGTACGCCGACGAGCTGTACGGCATCCACATCGGCTCCGGGCTGCCGCTCGACTTCTTCACCGGCCCCCGCGCCTGGGACTTCGCCCGGAATCGGCCCCTCACCGACGACCAGCCCGCCGACGTCCGCGCCCGGATCATCGAGCTGGACCACCGCTCGGCCTCCCACCTCGCCGTGCACATGCTCGACGGCGCCACCCTGGCCCACGGGCTGAGCGACTCACCCGCCGGACTGCTCGCCTGGCTGCTGGAACGCTGGAACGCCTGGAGCGACAACGGCGGCGACGTCGAGTCCGTCTTCACCAAGGACGACCTGCTCACCCACGCCACGATCTACTGGGTGAACAACTCCATCGCCACGTCGATGCGGTACTACGCCAACGCCAACCGCTACCCCTGGGCCCCCGCCCACGACCGCACCCCCGTCGTGCAGGCCCCGGTCGGCCTCACCTTCGTCACCTACGAGAACCCGCCCGGCATCCACACGGCGGGCGAACGCGTCCGGGCGTTCACGACCGGCCCGCAGGCCGACTGGTTCAACCACGTCAACGTCAACGCCCACGACCACGGCGGCCACTTCATCCCCTGGGAGAATCCCGACGCCTGGGTGAACGACCTGCGCCGCACCTTCCACGCCCGCAGGCCCTGAACGACCCTGCGGGCTCATCTGGCAACGGCCAGACGACAGGGCGCAGACTGTCGACATACGACACAGGCTCCATGACGCCATTGTGGCGTCACTATGACGTCACATTTAAGGGGGGTGCCGTCATCGGTCCCTCTCGTGACACATCGGCGGGCGTCCCGCCTTCGGCTACGTCGACCAGCCGCCCTTGGCCCCACTGCTCGCCCACGCCCTCGACACCGCCCTGCACCACAGCCTGGTGGGGCTACGCGCCCCCGCCGCGCTCGCCGGCGGCGCTGTCGTCGCGCTCACCGGCCTGATCGCCCGCGAACTCGGCGCGCCGCCACGCGCCCAGCTGTTCGCCGCTGTCTGCATGACCGCCGGCGGCGCACTGACCGCGATCAGCCACCTCGCCACCACCTCGGTCTACGACCTGCTGTGCTGGACGGCGCTGAGCTGGCTGATCCTGCGCGGCCTACGCGACGTTCGCACTCCTGATCGGCGTCCTCGCCGGCGGGCCCCGTGACGTGCTGCGTTCCCGCTGGCTGTGTGCCGCCACCACGATCGCCGCCCTGGCGTGGCTACCGAACCTCCTCTGGCAGGCGACCCACGGCTGGCCGCAGCTCGCCCTCAGTCGCGCGATCGCCGCCGGAGCGTCGGGGACGAGCCAGCCACGCTGGCAGTTCCTCCCGATGCAGTTCCTGCTCCTCGGCCCGCCCCTGGCCCCGGTGTGGATCACCGGGCTGATCCGCCTCGCCCGCTCCCCGTGGCGGCTGTTCTCTCTCGCCTACGCCGTGCTGGTCGTCCTGTTCCTGGCGACCGGCGGGAAGCCCTACTACCTTGTCGGCATCTACCCGGTGCTGTTCGCCGCCGCCGCCGAACCCACCCTGCGCTGGGTGGCGCGCCACCGCGCCGACACCGCCCGTACCGCGCTCGTCGGCGCGGCCGTCGTGCTGTCGTTCGTGCCAGCCACGATCGTCACACTGCCGATCGTGCCGGTGTCCGTCCTGCACGACACCCCGATCGCGGCGGTGAACTACTACGACGCGGGCGAAACCGTCGGCTGGCCCGCCTTCGCCGACACCGTCGCCGCGGTGGCGCACGCCCAGCCGGCCGGCGCCGTCGTGGTCACCTCCAACTACGGCGAGGCCGGCGCGCTCCTACGTTTCCGCCCGGACGTCGGACCCGTCCACGCCCGACAGAACAGCCTGTGGGATCAGGGGCCACCCTCGGACACCGCGACCGCTGTCATCGTCGTCGGTTTCACCCCGCATGACCGCGACCGCTGGTTCACCGACTGCCACGAAGCCGCCCGCGTCGACAACACCGTCAACGTCGACAACGACGAACAGGACAGGCCCGTCGAAGTCTGCGCCGGCCCCCGCCAGCCACATGGTCCACGCTGTGGCCGCAGCTACGCCGCTACGGCTGACCCCACACCGACGCGGCAACACATGCACCGGCCACCCGGCCGTTGTGGCGAAAAATCTCCACCCACAACGGCCAAAGAAAGACAGAAGGCAAGGAGGTTCACCCACTCCTCGCCACTTCTAAGATATAGCACACCGGGGGGCTTGTGGCAAGACCCGGGTCGTGCTGCAGAATCTCCAGCCGAAGCCAGGACCTGCGGAAATCGAGGAGAGCGTGAAGCATCCGCGGGTACGTAGCCGCGCGGCCGAACAGCACCCTCAACTGGCTGAACAGCACCCTCGGCGAAATAGCACTCTCGGTTAATGAGGATTCATGATTGATGTGATAGTGGTGGGCGGCGGACCGACCGGCCTGATGCTCGCCAGCGAACTGCGACTACACGGCATCGACGTGCGGATCCTCGAGAAGGACACCGAGCCGACCCCGGTCGTCCGCTCCCTCGGCCTCCACGCCCGCAGCATCGAAATCATGGACCAGCGTGGCCTGCTCGACCGGTTCCTCGCCCTCGGCACCCAACACCCGGTCGGTGGCTTCTTCGCCGGCATCAGCAAACCCGCACCCGACCAGCTCGACACCGCACACCCCTACGTCCTCGGCATCCCACAGCCCACCACCGACCGCCTCCTCGCCGAACACGCCACCGCACTCGGCGCCGACATCCGCCGCGGCCACGAACTGGTCGGACTCAACCAGGACGACGACACGGTCACCGCGCACCTGGCCGACGGCACACACCTCCACGCCCGCTACCTCGTCGGCTGCGACGGCGGCCGCAGCACCGTCCGCAAACTGCTCGGCGTCCCCTTCCCCGGCGAACCCACCCGACACCAGACGCTCCTCGCCGAAGCGGAACTGACCGCCCCACCGGAGACGATCAACGCCATAGTGACCAAGGTTCGCGAAACCCACAAACGGTTCGGCGCCGGCCCGCTGGGAAACGGGCTGTACCGCCTCATCGCACCCGCCGACGGGGTCGTCGAGGACCGCACCCCACCCACCCTCGACGAACTCAAACAGCAGATACGCAGACTCGCCGGCACCGACTTCGGCGCACACTCGCCCCGCTGGCTCTCCCGCTTCGGTGACTCCACCCGCCAGGCCGAGCGGTACCGCACCGGCCGGGTCCTGCTCGCCGGCGACGCCGCGCACATCCACCCGCCGACCGGAGGACAGGGACTCAACCTCGGCGTGCAGGACGCGTTCAACCTCGGCTGGAAACTCGCCGCCACGATCAACGGCTGGGCGCCGGCCGGACTACTGGACACCTACCACACCGAACGACACCCGGTCGCCGCCGACGTCCTCACCAACACCCGTGCGCAGATGGAGCTGATGTCCCTCGACCCCGGCGCGCAGGCAGTACGCCGACTCCTGGTCGAACTGATGGACTTCGACGACGTCAACCGACACCTCACCGAAAAAATCATCGCGATCGGGATCCGCTACGACTTCGGCGCCGGCCATCACCTGCTCGGCCGGCGGATGCGCGACATCGCGCTCAAACACGGCCGCCTCTACCCGCTGATGCACCACGGCCGCGGACTGCTCCTCGACCAGACCGGCCAGCTCTCCGCCACCGGCTGGGCGGACCGGGTCGACCACATCATCGACGTCAGCGACGAACTCGACGTCCCCGCCGCGCTCCTACGCCCCGACGGCCACATCGCCTGGGTCGGCGACAACCAGCAGGACCTGCTCGGCCACCTACCCACCTGGTTCGGCACCGCCACCACCCGAGCACAACGAAGCTGATCACCATCACAGCGGAGGCAGGTCAGTCGAGGGTCCGCCGGTACCGCACGAGCCTGTCCCTGGTGGAGCCATCCGGTTCCCAGCCCAGCTGGGAGTAGAAACGGATCGCGCGGGTGTTCGCCTCCAGAACCCACAACATCGCGGACGTGAAACCGGCCGTGTGTAACGCGTGAACCGCCGCAGCCATCAGCTGCCGTCCAACGCCCTGTCTCCAGATGGCCGGTAGGACGTAGAACCCGGCGATCTCCCCAACCCCGACCACGCCCGGGTCGTCGTCCTCGGTGGGACGCAGATCCACGAAGCCGACAATGGAACCTGCGTCATCCGCGACGAGAACACCCCGCCCCGGCCATCTCGTCTGCCGCACCGTCGCGGTCCACCGGGGCGCCCGCCGCTCCGGCCGCAACCCGTCGAGCAGCGGCTGCGGCAACAACCCCCGATACCCGGCCTGCGAGGACAGCACATGCACCTGCGCGATCCCCTCGGCATCGGCGACAACAGCCTGACGGACACGCACCTCCCGATCATCCCACCGTGACACACCGACCAACAACACTGATCAACAGTGTGAATCCACGTGAGACGAACCGGATTCCACAGCCCTCGCGTGCGGTGCGGCCGTCGTTACACTTCCTGCGGGACGCTGCGTCCTTGCCAGGCAGCCGATCCCGGTCGAATACGCCCTACACGCCAGCAGTTGAACGCCGACCATGACCGGCCCCGCACAACACTGAACACCCCTCCATCACGCTAGGTTTCCAGCATGCAGGAGCCCTCGCCGCGCCCCCCGACACTGCGCCTGATGCAGGCCGGCACCGCCGGCGAACGCGAGATCCTCGAAGCGTTCCTCGACTTCTACCGCGACGTCCTCGTCCACAAGGTGCGCGGTATCGACGACGACGCCGCCCAACGCCAACTGCTGCCCTCGCCGACAACACTCATCGGTCTCGTCAAACACCTGACCGTGGTCGAACGCAACTGGTTCCACCGACTGACCGACACCATCCCGGACGTACCCCTCGAAAGCGAACCCACCCCGTCCTGGACGATCATCGACACCGACACCCTCGACCGGGCACTGGCCGCCTACGACCAGGCGTGCGCACAGTCCCGCACCGCCGCGACCGGATTCGCCCTCGGCGACGTCGTCTCCCACCCCGACATGGGCCAGGTGTCCCTGCGCTGGATCTACATCCACATGATCGAGGAGACAGCCCGCCACACCGGTCACGCCGACATCCTGCGCGAGCTCACCGACGGGGCAACCGGCATCCTCGGCTGACGGATCAACATGTCTCACAACCGTTCGCTACCGGACCGCCCTCGTGCGGCTTCGGGTAGACGGCAGCCATGAGCGTGCGGGTCAGATTCGGCTGGACCAGCACATCGGCGCTGTCGATGAACTGATCGACAGCGCCGATCGGGGGCAACGCGGCGAGGGTGGCGTCGTCGACACGGTCAAGGAGCGCGGCAGCGAAACGGGCCGCGTCGATGACCGGGTAGGGCCGGCCAGCCAGTCCAGGTCCCGCATACCCGCGCACGCGTCGAACCCGAGCTGGCCGACCGACCAGCTCGCCACATCGGTGATGTGCACCCGGTGGGCCACCGGACCCGACGTCACCCGCATGATCCGCACCCGGGCGCCAGGTGGTTCGAAATGGGGCGGCCAGTCCAGGATCTGCCTCGGCAGCCGCGCAGCGAGCAACGCCGAAACCTCCTCCCCGTAGCCGGTGACGTCGCCCGCGGGCAGGAACAGCTCCAGCCGCGGCCCCCAGTCATGATCGACCGAACGTTCGCCGTCGAAGCCGAGTACCTCCGAACCCGGACCCACCCGCGCGGCGGCATGGCGCAGGCCAGGAAAAGCCTGCTCCAGCAGCGGGCGCACCGCCTCCGTGTAGAACAGCCGGCACAACTGCAGTCCAGGCAGGAACCGCGGTGGCATCCGACCACGGTACGGATCATCAGGCACGCCCGTCAGTTGATCGAGCCCTGCCACCAGCTCGTCCCCACCGCCAGGTGAACTGAGGTGAACTGACCGGGCCACCCCGCCAGGCGTGTCCATGACACCCACCAGCACTGTCAGCTCGGGAGATCTCCCCGCCGGTGACGCGCCCGCCGCCCGCGGCGACGCCGGCTCCCGGCCGCCCGCGGCGACGGACGGTTCATCATGGTCGCCGTGGCCCTACCCGATCCGCTGCGCGGCGACTGCGGGAACTGCTTCGGCCTGTGCTGCGTGGCACCGGCCTTCGCCGCCTCCGCGGACTTCGCCATCGACAAGAAGGCCGGGCAACCCTGCCCCAACCTGCAGGCGGACAACCACTGCGGCGTCCACGGCCAGCTACGCGACCGTGGCTTCACCGGATGCGCCGTCTTCGACTGCTTCGGTGCGGGACAACACCTCAGCCAGGTCACCTTCGACGGACAGGACTGGCGGCACACCCCCCGCCTCGCCCGACAGATGTTCGCGGTCTTCCCCGTCATGCGCCAACTGCACGAACTGCTGTGGTACCTGACCGCCGCACTCGACCTCGGGCCGGCCCAGCCGATACACCCCGAGCTGGCCGCAGCCCGCGACCAGACCCGACGACTCACCCACGCCACCCCAGAGCAACTCACCGCACTGGACATCACCCGCCACCGCCATGACGTCAACCTGCTCCTGCAACAGGCAAGCGACCTGGCACGCGCACGGGCGGGCCGGCGACGGCCGCAGTACCGCGGTGCTGACCTCACCGGCGCCAACCTGCGCCGCACCGACCTGAACGGGGCGAACCTGCGCGGAGCACGACTCATCGGCGCCGACCTGCGCAACGCAGACCTGACCACAGCCGATGTGACCGGCGCCGACCTACGCGCCGCGAACCTGCGCGGCGCACGCCTCGCCGACACCCTCTTCCTGACCCAGACACAGCTCGACTCCGCGCACGGCAACCTCGACACCACCATCCCCGCAACGCTGAGCCGGCCCCGCCACTGGCACGCCAAGCCTCCTCCGGTACCGGAGGAGGTCTGATTCGTCCACCGATCCATCCCAGCCACCGCCCACCGGCACCGCGCCGGCGCCGGCGCCGATACCAGAGGCGGTCCAACAAGCCCGCGCCGACTTCGCCGCAGCTGCACCGCACGCGCCCCGATCGCCAGCACCTCGGACACCTGGTCCAGCGCCTCGATCATCGCCAGGCCCGACACGCGCCGCGGCGCCCGCCCATCGTGCGTGCCGCAGCCTGATCGATGTCAGCGCGGGTCAGCGCGGGTTCGACTGGGGCTTTCCGGTGAGGTGATGGGTGAGGAAGCGTTCGTCGCTGTCCATTTCGGCCCGGGGGAGGTCGACGTGCCGGCCGGGGTTGGCGTGCAGCGTCTTGTCCGGGGAGGCGATGGCGTCGAACAGGGCGAGGCCCGCCTCGCGGGGTACGAGTTCGTCGTCCCACTGGAGCAGGAACCGTACCGGGACGGTGAGGCGGGCTGCGGCGTCGGTGAGGGTGTCGCCGGTATGGGTGTCGCAGCCGACGAGGCCGAACACGGCGGCGGTGATTCTCGGTTCGGCGGCGACGAACGGCATGCCGATCCTGCTGCCCAGCGACACACCCCAGTAGCCCACGGGGCCGGCCGTGCCGACGTCCTCGACGTTCTGGAGGGCGTCGAGGGTGGCCTGCCATTCGGGTATGGCCTGGGTGGCGCGGCGGGCGTTGTCCTGGGCGATCAGCGCGGTGACGGGCTCGCCGGCCGCCATCTGCTGCCGCAGCCGTGCGGTGAACTGCTCGTCGTGCGCGGTTTTCGGCCGGTCGCCGTGGCCCGGTGCGTCGATCGCCGTCACCGCGAAACCGTGGCGTGTCACGTAGCGGTGGGCGCGGGCGAGCAGGCCTGGGGCGGTCTTGTGCTGGCCGCCTCCGTGGCCGAGCAGGACCAGGGGGCGGGGACCGTGGGCGTCGGCCGGGGTCCAGAGCGCGCCGGGGATCCCACCGTGGGTGAACAGGCGCTCGGTGACGCCGTTGCTGACTGTCTGCGAGGTGAGACGCATGGTGGCGTTGCCTTCCGGGATGCGTGGGGATGCTCCCGGCGGCCACCTCATGTCAGAGGCGGTGCCCCGCGGTGCGGACGAGGGGGAGCACCCGTGTGAGTGGAGCGGAAACGGGTCTCACCTCCTCAGGTCGCGGATCGACGTGAGCACAGTACCAGTCGATGGTCATCGCTTCCCTGGGAGCGGGGGCCGGCGGGTGGGCCGGCCGCGCGACACCAGGATGACAGCATCCCGCTTGCGTGTGACGCCACTATGGCGTCATGATGGCGTCATGGAGCTTGCGTCGTATGTCGACAGTCTGCGTCGGGATCTTGCCGTCGCCGCGGAAGCGGGTGGGCCGGAGGCCCGGGCCCTGGCCGAGCGGCTCGCCGCCCCGCTGGAGTCGGCGGCCAGACTTGTCCTGCTGGAGGCGCTCGCGGCCGCCGCCGAGGAGATCAGCTGCGAGCTGGCACCCGGCTCGGTCGACGTGCGGCTCCGCGGCAGCGACCCCGACTTCGTCGTGACATCACCATGGCCGGCCGAAGATGTCAGCGGTGACGTCACCGCCGACGTGCCCGCGGCGCCGCCCGGCGGCGGCATGGCGACAGAGGCGCCAGGAGACGGCGAGGGCCGCACGGCGCGGATCACGCTGCGCGTGCCGGAACATCTCAAGCCCCGCGTCGACGAGGCCGCCGCCCACGCGGGCATGTCGGTCAACACCTGGCTGGTGCAGGCGATCACCACCGCCCTCGACCCGACCACCGCCACCCTCCGGCGTGCCGACCCGCCGCGCGGCCACCGCTACCGCGGCTGGGTCCGCTGACCGCAGCCCCCGCAGCACCATCCACCCGTCCCCATCCACCCTTGAAGGAGACCTGCCATGGCGACGTTCGACACCCCGACCCCGATCCTCACCGTCCTCGACGTGGGCGCCGGCACCGTACGTATCGACGCCGAGGAGCGCACGGACACCGTGGTGACGGTCCGCCCCCGCGACCCGGGCAGCGACCACGACACCCGGGCCGCCGAGCAGACCACCGTCGACCATGCCGACGGGCGGCTGGTGGTCCGCGGCCCGAACCGGGGGGTGCGTTCCCTGTTCGGTGGCAGTGGCGCGGTGGAGGTGACGATCAGCCTGCCGGCCGGCTCCCGCGTCGAGGCCCGCACCGCCGCCGCTCTCACCACCAGCGGCCGCCTCGGGGACTGCCAGCTGCACGCCGCCGGCGGCGCGGTGACCGTCGAGCGGACCGGCGGCCTGCGGCTACGCACCTCGCACGCGGCGGTGTCGGTGGGGTACGTGGACGGGGACGCCGACATCGCCACCGCCCGCGGCCCGATCCGGGTCGGGCGGGTCGAGGGCGCCGCACGGATCCAGACCGGCCGCGGTGAGATCCACCTCGGCGAGGTCGCCGGTCCGCTGACCGCCGCCAGCGGCGCCGGGCCGATCAGCGTCGAGCGGGCCGGCGCCGATGTGCACGCCCGCGCCGGCCGCGCCGCCATCTGTCTCGGGGAGGTCGCCCGCGGCACGGTCACACTGGCCTCCGGCCACGGCCGGCTGGAGGTCGGGATCCGCGCGGGCACCGCCGCGCTGGTGGATCTGCTGTCCGGCCACGGACAGGTCCGCAACGACCTGCACGCCACCGACGAGCCCGGCGCGGACGAGGAGACCGTTTCCGTACGCGCCCGCACCGGCCACGGCGACATCGTGATCCGCCGCGCGACACCGGCCACGGAGAAGACCCTCGCGTGAACGCGGCCGGCGGACCCACCCCTGGGGCCCAGGAGGACTGTGGCACCACTGTTGCAGACCGTCATGGCTTGTCCGTGGGGTCGGGTCGACTGCGACCAGATGCCTCCTTCTAGGTGACGCTCCGTCCGGCCAGAGTCAGGTGTAGCACGGCGAGAAGGACGGCGTAGGCGGCGAGGACGGCGGCGCCGGAGACGGGCAGGAAGCCCACGCCGACCGACAGTGCGGCGGTGGTGGCGGCGGCCAGGGCTGCGGTCGGGCGCAGAGGAACACGCCGTCGGTCAGGGGGTGCCGGTAAGAAACGTGTCACCAGGTGCAAACGCGGGTGATCTTGCGTGGTGCCTCTCTGTGGGTGTGGGGGTGGAGGAAGGTGTAGCCGGTGGTGAAGGTGTCGGTGACCTCGCTGCCCATGGGGAACCCGAACAGGGAGCCGGTCAGGGTCTGCAGGAGCAGGGAGAGCGCGAAGCCGCGGTGCTGGCCGAAGACGACGGCGCTGGCCGCCTGGTCGGGGTCGGTGGCCGGGTGGCCGTCGCTGTCGACGAACTGGCCCGGCGGCAGGGGCTGGCCGGAGCCGCGGTGCTCCCACAGCACGCCCATCGGGGCGAGCGTGGTGCCAAGGTCGACCGAGAGCGGTTCGGTGAGGGTGGGCAGGGCGAACGCGAGGGGGTTGACGCCCAGGACCGGGGTCCGGCCGCCGGCGGGGACGGCCTCGGCGCGGGAGGTGTTGGTGGCGATCCCGATCAGGCCGTGCCGGGCGATCTCCTCGGTCCAGGGGGCGAGGATGCCGTACCGCTGGGTGTTGATCATCCCGACGGCGGCGGCGCCGTGGCGGGCTGCGGTGGCCACGGCGAGGTCGACGGCGAACGCGGCGGACAGCGGTCCGATCTCGCGGTGGGCGTCGACCACGGCGAACACGCCCTGCTGGTGGACCACTTCGGGCGGGCCCTGGCGTAGGTGGAAGAACTGCGACTCGAAGCAGAACTTCGCGACGCCGTGTGAGGGCTTGCCGCGTAACTCGCCCTCCAGGTAGTGCGCGACCACGGCGTCGATCTGCTCCGCCGGGACGCCTTGGTGGCGGCAGGCGGCGGACATCGGCCGCGCGACGTCGCGGCGGACCCCGGCGGGCCGCCGGCGCGGAACACCACGCCGGTTCCCGGCG